>CAZRNC010000033.1:0-13801 GCA_964601285.1 uncultured Thermomicrobiales bacterium
TGCCTGTTGCTCTTGAAACACATTCGCGAGTATGTGATCCTGTTCGCGCAAAGTGAGAATTGTTCTCGGGAAAACAGCCCTGCGTGGACTGCACGATGGGCGTTGAGGTGTCCTGAACAGAGCCGGGAGATGCAGGTTGCTGGCGAAGGTCTACAGTTGCGCGACGGTTGGGCTTGACGGCGTTCTTGTTGAGGTTGAGGTTGATTCCGGGCCGGGCGGGCAGCCAGGGGTTGTTGTCGTTGGGTTGCCGGATACCGCCGTCCAGGAGTCGCGCGAGCGGGTGCGCTCGGCCATCCGGAACAGTGGCGCACGTTTTCCACTTGGCAAGGTCACGATCAATCTCGCGCCAGCGGACATCCGTAAGGAAGGGCCGGCCTACGACCTGCCGATCGCGCTCGGTGTCCTGATCGCCTCGAACAACGTCTTTGCCGAGGTTGATGATGCTGTGTTCATCGGCGAGCTTTCGCTGGATGGTGGTCTACGCCACACCAACGGCATCCTGCCAATGGTTGCGCTGGCTGCCGCACACGGCAAGAAGCGCGCTTTCGTGCCCTGGGACGATGCCGACGAAGCGGCGCTGGTGTCCGGGATCGATGTCTTTCCGGTCGATACACTGCAAGGGTTGGTGAAGCACCTGCACGGCGAAGCGGTCATCCCGCCATACCGGGGTAAACCGGTCGATCCTGATGTCGAACTGACCTACCAGCTGGATTTTGCCCACGTCCGCGGGCAGGAGCAGGTCAAGCGCGGTCTGGAAGTTGCCGCTGCCGGTGATCATAATGTCTTGCTTGCGGGGCCTCCAGGTACCGGCAAGACGCTGCTCGCCCGTTCGTTGCCATCGATCCTGCCGGCGTTGAGCCGGGATGATGCGATCGAAGTGACCAAGATCTATTCCGTCGCCGGGATGTTGAAGACTGGCGAGCCTCTGTTGCGGGAGCGTCCGTTCCGTTCGCCGCACCACACGATCTCCTATGCCGGCCTGGTCGGCGGTGGACGGGTTCCGCGTCCCGGCGAGATCAGCATGGCCCACCGGGGCGTGCTCTTCCTCGACGAACTGCCGGAGTTCGGCCAATCGGTTCTCGAGGTGCTACGTCAACCGCTTGAAGATCGACAGGTCACGATCTCCCGGGCGACCGGCGCCATCACCTATCCCGCCAATTTCGTGATGGTTGGCGCGATGAACCCATGCCCGTGCGGCTATCTTGGGGACCCGTCGCGGGATTGTGTCTGTTCGGAATCGACGATCACCCGCTACCAGAAGAAGATCTCCGGTCCGCTACTCGACCGGATCGATATCCATATGGATGTGCCGCGGGTTGATTACGAGAAGCTCTCCGATGCACGGACCGGAGAGCCATCCAGCGTGATCCGGGCGAGGGTCGAGGCGGCGCGAGTGCTGCAAACAGACCGGTTCAAGGGCACGTCGTTGCGCACCAATTCGGATATGGGCGCCAAGGAAGTCCAGCACTTCTGCAAGCTCGACGGCGCCGGCGATACCCTGATGCGAGCTGCCATGCAGCAGTTGCAGCTTTCCGCCCGCAGCTACCACCGCATCCTCAAGTTGGCCCGGACGATTGCCGATCTCGCCAGCGCTTCGGACATCCAGTCGCATCACCTGGCCGAGGCGTTGCAGTATCGCCCGAAGATGACAGTCTGATCTTCTATCGGCAG
Organism: uncultured Thermomicrobiales bacterium; assembly: GCA_964601285.1. Taxonomy (GTDB): domain Bacteria; phylum Chloroflexota; class Chloroflexia; order Thermomicrobiales; family CFX8; genus CAYWXR01. The sequence goes on from CAZRNC010000033.1 coordinate 1,672, forward strand.
AGGCGAAATTACGCAGTTCAACGTGTTGGTTCGGTAGGCACTGATGTCCAAGCTTACCGAGTCATCCCGAGCCTTCTTCCACGTCATCCCGCGCCCTTACGAGACAATTAGTCGTCGGGCGTGCTACACGTCGGATTCTGGGTCTCCAACGGCGTAGTGTTGCAGGACGACGCCGGTTGGGAATGGCCGGCTGTTGAGCAGGCGCAGGTTGAGGCGAACATCGTCCGGGAAGACCTTCTTGCCGCTGCCGAGGACGATCGGGTAGACGAGCAGGTGGAACTCATCCACCAGACCGTTGCGGACGAGGGAATGAACGAGCACGCTGCTACCGTCGATGTAGAGGTCTCCGCCCTGTTGCTCCTTGAGTGCCTGGATCTCTGCAAGGACGTTGTCGGTGATCAAGGTTGAGTTGCGCCAGGCGTCTGCCGATTCCAGCGTGGTCGAGACGACGAATTTCGGGATGACATTGAGGCCGACAGAATCAGGGTCGTCGTCGGCCATCGGCTCAAAAGCCTCGCCGTGCGTTACCCAGGTCTTGCGCCCGAGGAGCATCGCGCCGGCCTTGCCGATTGCTTCGCCGAGCACTTCGCCGATATCGTCGTGCCAGTAGGGCCAGGTCCATCCGCCATGGATGAATCCGCCATCAGTGTCCTCGTCCACACCACCGGGTGCCTGGATGACGCCATCCAGCGTTACGAATTCCGAAACGATGATCTTGCGCATGGTATTGCTCCGTTCCTGCTTCCGGGAAAACTTCGTACATGAACTGGTCGAACGGAATCGGGCGATTTCGACACCCATCCTAATAGACTGACTGATTTCCCGTTGCTATACCTTGTAGTGCAACGTATAATACTGCCATGCATACCAGAGCAAGGTAAGGAATTGACGATGACTGATGGCATGGAGTTTGGCAAGGACCTGGTGGCGGCGTCGTCGACGCCGATGGTGCTGGCGATTCTGACTGAAGGGGATAGCTATGGCTATGCGATCCTCCAGCGGGTTCGCGAGCTTTCCGGAGGACGGATGGAGTGGACTGACGGCATGCTCTATCCGGTGTTGCACCGGCTGGAGCGGCAGGGATTTGTCGAGTCACGTTGGGAAACAGCCGAAACCGGCCGGCGGCGGAAGTACTACCGCATCACCAGTGCCGGGCAGCAGCAGCTCGAAGCCGAGCGCAACCAATGGCTGGCCGTCGATGAAACGCTCCGCAACATCTGGCAGGTGTTGACGATGGTTGAACCGGCGTCGCGACCACAGGGGGCGTCCTGATGGCGGCCCCGGGCCAGGCGTTGACGCTTGAAGACCAGGTCGACCAGTGGCGCAACTACCTGCGTCGCCGGCAAGCGTTCCATGCGGTCGATGTTGCCGAACTTGAGGATCACCTGCGCGATCAGGTCGATGGGCTGATCGAAGCGGGGCTGGCTCCGGACGAGGCGTTTCTGGTGGCGGTAAAGCGCATGGGTGATCTGGACGAACTCTCGCGGGAGTATGCGCTGGAACACTCGGATCGACTCTGGAAGCAGCTGGTCGCTCCGGGAAGCACCGGTTCGACCGCCCGTTTTGCGCCCACAGATGCCTTAGTCGCCTTCGGGCTGGCGATCGTGGCCGCGATACTCTTCAAACTGCCGGCGCTCTTTGGGTTCAATCTCGACGACGATGCCGCGTTCTACGCCCGCAACCTGAGCTTCTTCGTCTTGCCGTTGCTGACCGGGTACTTTGTCTGGCGGCGCGATACAGGGTTCTCTGCGCTGCGCTGGTTGGCGATTCCATTTGTTGCCGGGGCGGCGGTCGTCAATCTCTATCCGTTCGAACCGGACGGGTTCACGGAGATACTGGCGGCGATGCACCTGCCGGTTGCGCTCTGGCTGGTAGTTGGCATTGCCTACGCCGGCAAGCGCTGGACCCAGGTGGCAGGGCGGATGGACTTCATCCGGTTTTCCGGTGAACTGTTCATCTACTACACGTTGATAGCGCTCGGCGGCGGCGTGCTGATCGCATTTACCGCGCTGATCTTCCAGGTGATCGGCGTCGATGTCGAGACGTTCATCTCGCACTGGTTGCTGCCGTGCGGCGCTGTTGGTGCGGTGCTGGTGGCGTCCTGGCTGGTTGAGACCAAGCAGAGCGTCATCGAGAACATGGCGCCGGTGCTGACCCGGTTGTTTTCTCCGCTGTTCGCCCTGATGCTGATTGCGTTCCTGATCACCCTGATTCTGACCGGCAGCGGGGTTGATGCTGACCGCGACGCGCTGATCGCCTTCGACATGCTGCTCCTGCTGGTGCTTGGGCTGCTGCTCTACTCGATCTCGGCACGCGACCCACTAGCCAAGCCGGGCATCTTCGATTACATGCAGGTCGTGCTGGTGGTCAGTGCGTTGCTGGCCAATGGCGTGGCGCTCTGGGCGATTGCGACCCGCATCTCCGAATTCGGTTTCAGCCCAAACCGGGTCGCAGGATTGGGAATCAACGCGCTGCTAATCGTCAACCTGGCTGTCTCGACGGTGTTCTACATCCGATTCGTGCGTGGACGCGGTACGTTCGCCCGGGTCGAACGCTGGCAGACGGACTACCTGCCGGTCTACGCATTCTGGGCAGCGTTCGTGGTGGTGGTCTTCCCGTTGATCTTCGGGTTCGAGTGACACGTCGTCACGTCTCCTTGAGTACAGGTCTACCGGGTTGTGTCGAAACCACTATCCGTAACCGCGCAATGATGAAGTTTAACCGGTTGGTTCGGTAGTCAGAGAAAGCCACTCTAAACCCGTCATCCCGAGCTTGTCGAGGGACCTCGAGCCTCGAAGCTTGACGTTTCCCGAGAGATCTGACTCTCGAGGTCCCTCGGCAGGCTCGGGATGACGAAGAGAGATCGTCGCTCCTGATTACCGATTTGATACGTCAACTTTCATCATTGCGCTCTTGTTTGACCACCCGGGCGTTGGACGGGCGCTACGAATTGCGCGGCTACATCAATGAAGCATTGTGGCAAGTGTCCCGTGGCCCGGCGCTGAGTTCATCTCTGCGAACTTCGTCTAGACTATGACCATGTATGGATTTCAACGTGAGTGCCCGGGCAGATTGGAATTGAATAGCGGAACGTTTCGCGTAGAACGCGCTCAGGCGGCGGACCTTCCGGCGATGGTGGCGATGTTGCGGGATGATCCACTGGGAGCCGGCCGGGAGTTGGACGACCTGGGAATCTACGAGGCGGCCTTTGCGGCGATCAGTCGTGATCCAAACCAGTTCCTGGCGGTTGTCCGGAGTGTGGATGGCAAGCTGGCCGGGATGATGCAGTTGACGTTGATTCCCGGCCTCTCGCGCGGTGCAGCGACAAGGCTGCTGATCGAGAGTGTCCGGACCGCGTCTGCATTCCGCGGATCAGGGCTGGGGACGGCCATGTTCGAGTGGGCGCACGATTGCGGCCGGCTGAACGGGGCAAGCCTGGCCCAGCTCACCTCGGACAAGCTTCGCGACGACGCACACCGCTTCTACCTGCGATTGGGGTACGTCGCCAGTCACGAAGGTTTCAAGAAGCCGCTGGGGTAGTCTCGCTCACTTCGCCCAATCCGACGGAATGTCGGTGCCGCCCTCCTGCGTCATCCGGCGACCGATCTGGACCAGCGCCGGCGTCGGCAGAATCTGGCCGGCGATCAGCGATTCGCCCATCCGGAAGTGGGTTGATTCGCGGATCAGGTCGTCCGGGATGAACGAAAAAACGTCGGAAAGATAGCCAAGGTCGGCGCTGGAGTTCATCCGCATCAGCACCAGGTTGTCGCACTGCGAGAGCACATTCGGGTGAATCTTCTGCGGGCGTTGCGATGCCAGCAGCAGGTAGAGGCCGAACTTGCGCCCCTCGCCGGCGATGGTAATCAGAACCTGGGTGAGCCGTTCCTGGAGTGGCGTTTCCGGCTCAGACGGGCAGATGTTGTGTGCCTCGTCGATGACGATCAGGATCGGTTTGCGCTCTTCGCGTTTGTTCCAGAGTTTCTGGAGCAGGGCAAGGGTTGCCACCAGTTTTTCTGCCTGGTGGTCGAGTGAACCGATATCGAGGACCATCGCCCGCCAATCCTCGTCAAGAAGGTCGGCGGCAGAGGATTCGGCGTTCCGGCACCAGAGGTCCCACTCGGCAATGCCGAGATTCCGGACGCGTAAGCTGACATTGCGCGATTCCGCAGCAGTGTCACGCATCGAGACATCGAGAATGTCGGCGAGCGTGACATCACGCCGGCCCATGTGCTCGACGATACGCCAGAAGCTGCTGTACTCCTCGCGGTCGGCAAGCGGATCGATTTGCAGGACAAGCGCCTCGTCGCGTCGCTCGAGATCGCTGAAGCGGACTGCGAGCCGTGGTTCCCCCTCGACGGCGTTGGGCCGGATAATCCGGACAGCCGGGCTGAGCGCGCTGAACCGGTCGAGATTTTCTTGGTCGAACGTGTCGCCGGCGTCGTCGCGTATTTGGTTGAGCTTTACGAAGTCGGAGTTCGGGTCGACGATCAACATCCGCAGGCCGGAGTTCAGCAGCAGTTGTTCGAGCATGACACCCAGCGAGTAGGTTTTTCCGGAACCGGATTGGCCGCAGAGGAACGTGTGCCGGCCGAAGCCACCTGCCCGCAGATTCACCAACGAGGTCTCCTGGCCGTGCATTGCACGCCCGATAGTCAGCTGGCTCCCTTTGGCAGCATCCGCCCGGAAGTAGATTTCCACCAGTTCGTCCGGAGCGATGCTGATCCGGGCGTCGTGGAAGGTGTCGTGGCGATGGGAGGAAACGAGCCGGTTATCGTCAAGCCGGCCAAGGATGACGCCGGAGCCTTCGATGTACTGGATTCGTGGCTTCAATGCGGCTGTGGTGATCTGGGTTCCCTCAAGGGAGACGTTGAAACGGTCGCCGACGTCGAAGCCAAGCTCCGGGCCCTCGCGTACTTCAACCGCCTTGGAGATGATCTGGCCGAGGTACGTCCGGTCGTCGCCGGTTTGTACCTGGACGTAACTGCCTGGCGGGCCGGGGAACTCCAATGGCACCTCGAAGCCGAACGTCTTGCCGTCGGTGGAGTAGCCGACCGGCAGCGGTGCGAATTGGTCCTGGAGTCTCCTGCGGACCTCGAGCATCTCATCGCGGGAGAACCCGTTGCCTTGCGCCGAATCTGACATGCGTATTTCCAATTCTGTCGCCAGCTATTGCGAGCTGCTCGGTCGGAGCGGCCTGCGCAGCAGGCTGAATATCAAGGTAGCAACGATCAGGATCGCTCCGAATCCGGCCAGCACAAGCGTTTGGGTCCGGAGCGACACGAGCAGACCATCATAGACGGCGCCGACAATGGTGCGCTGCTCCCTGATGATGACATCGTTGAGGACCATCGCCCGAAGCGGGATTACGAGCGCCAGAGTCAGCGCAGCGACTCCGAGCGTTGCCAGTCCAGTTGCGATCAACGCCAGCCGCCGGTTCGCTGCCAGCAAGATGGCAGCTCCGGCAGTGACAAGTGTGCCGGCGACAGCGATCACTGCCGCCCAGGGCGTGACATCCACGATGCGCTTGATGCCCGGAAAAGTGCGGGCTTCGACCAAAACGATCTCCGAAGGAAACTGCCTGGATGATTCACCGGTAGTGCTGGTCCAGAGCGCCAGATTGAGCACGTTGACGATCCGGCTGATCGAAGATGTATCAATCACCACGGCTTCGCTAGATCCTGAAACCAGAATCCGGTGCGTGGTCGAGACGATGCGGTCAAACGTAAGGGAGAACGGTTCGGTCGAGAGAATGTCCGAAAGCGTTGAAATGATCTGGTCGCCGAACAGCGTTCTGGCGATCGGGATGCTCTCCATCAGGTCATTTATGATGATCGTCGCGATGGCGTGACGCACCTCTTCTTCAGTTGTGGCGCTATAGGCAATCTCGGTGAAGCCGTCTTCATCGATGATGGACGACCAGATCCAGATCGAAAGGTTGGCGACGAGGAGCAGTAGCGCTGCAACAACGATGAGGGCCATGACCTTGCGATTGGACATCTGCCAAGTCTCTTTTCAATGCGGCTTAGGTTCGTGGCTCAGATCTGCGAAGTCTCGCCTGCCAGATAGATCTCGTCAGGTTGAGCATCGCGTTCATTCTAGCAACGAATTGCCGTGCCGCAACCGGCTCCCCTCAATCCTCGTTTTCCCGTGATTCTGTGCGTCGCACCAGGATCTCATCGACCGCCAGGTTCGATGGAATGGACCTGGCACGAAGAATCAGCAGAGTGCAAAGCATGGCCAGCCAGATCGGAAACACCAGCACCAGGAAGCGGCTGAACGAGGCACTAAGCAGCAGGAACACACCCACACCAAAGCCGAGGTAGATGAACCAGCGTGGGAGCAGCCCGGTAGACCTGCCGATGTTCGACGTGGCGAAGACGAACATCGCCGCCATGCGCATGGCGAAGACCAGCAGAATCGTGCTGCTGAACTGTGGAAACTGCCGGGCGACGGCTACGTCGATCGTCGCCGAGCTGAACTCGACGCTCGCTGCCGTGATCGAGGCGGCGGCCGCGGCGATGAAGCACAGACCAACATAGAGAATCCCCGAGTAGAGCTGGATGGTGGAGTAGAGTTGATCGACTCTACTGGTGCTATATCTGATCCACGTTCGCAATGCAACGCTGAACCAGATGAAGGCCATGCCGGCAAACGGCATGACGTACAGGCCGACGACGATCAAGCGGCGCCGTTCGTCATCGGTGTAGAAGCTGAGAATCTCACTATCAGTCGCTTGCGCTCCAGGCGATTCGGTGATCAGCCAGTAGGAGAGCAGGAACAGCACCGAGTGGGCAATGCCCATCGCCGCCGTGAGGTACGCCGAACGACGCAGTTCTGCCCCGGTGGTTTGGTCGTCCTCGCTCTGCTGAGGGATCAGAATCGCGCTCATCGCCCACTACTGTCATTCGCAACGATTTGGTTCCTGGGTGTTGTCAGCATGATAGTTGACCGATCACCGGGAAAACAGCGTTGGAACGGACAATGTTGCCCGATGAGTCGTCCTCTGAAATTGCGAACCGTCACCTTCCGCGCTATCCTCAGGGTCACAAGGTGGGCGCGGTTGCCGTTCTGAAGGAGTTCAGATTCGGTCGACCAGACGATAAGGATGCGCCCGGGCTTGAGAGGAGCACGCATGCCGAAGCCATACACACGGTTAACTCAACCGCTGGTGCGCGAGAATGGTGAGCTTCGCCCGGCAAGCTGGGACGAAGCACTCGAGCGAGCAGCCAGCGGGTTCAAGCGGGCCGTCGAGTTGCATGGCCCGGATACATTTGGTCTCTTTTCCTGTTCCAAGGCATCGAACGAGGTGAACTACCTCGCGCAGAAATTTGCGCGGCAGGTGATCGGCACGAACAATGTCGATTCCTGCAACCGCACCTGACACGCTCCTAGCGTCGTCGGTCTGACGGCAGTGTTTGGAGCCGGTGGCGGCACCAGTTCGTACCGGGAAGTCGAAGAGACTGACCTGATTATTCTGTGGGGTTCGAACGCTCGCGAGACGCACCCCATCTATTTCCTGCATGCTCTCAAGGGCATTCACAATGGTGCCCGCCTGTTTGTCGTCGACCCGCGCCGGACCGGTTCCGCCCAGTGGGCAGACCGTTGGTTAGGGCTGGATGTCGGGTCGGATATTGCACTGGCCAACGCCGTTGGCCGGGAGATCATTGCCGCCGGGCTGGTGAACACCGAGTTCGTCAACCGCTCTACATTGAATTTCGAGGAATACAAGCAGAACGTCGAGAGCTACACCCTTGAATATGCCGAGAAGGAAACCGGTGTGCCGGCAGAGGCCATCCGCGAGCTTGCCCACTCCTACGCGCGTGCTGACCGGGCGCAGCTTTGCTGGACCCTGGGCATCACCGAGCATCACAATGCGGTCGACAACGTGCTGGCACTGATCAACCTTGCCCTGCTCACCGGCCATGTCGGACGTTGGGGTTCCGGGTTGGTCCCGCTGCGTGGACAGAACAATGTCCAGGGCGGTGGCGATATGGGTGCGATTCCGAACCGGTTGCCCGCCGGAGCGGACATGGAGATCGACGAGGAACGACAGCGGTTCGAACAGGTTTGGGGCAGCGAAATACCGAAGAAGCGCGGCATGCATCTCTCGGAAATGTTCGAGGCGATGGAACATGGCGAGGTGACCGCAATCTACGTTATCGGTGAGAATCCGGCCCAATCCGAAGCGGACATGGACAAGGCAATCCGTCTGCTCTCCGGATTGGATACGCTGGTTGTTCAGGACATATTCCTGACGAAGACTGCCCAACTGGCAGATGTGGTTCTGCCGGCGGCGGCATCATGGTGTGAATCCGAAGGAACAGTTACCAGCTCGGAACGTCGTGTCCAACGGACACGGAAGGCGCTCGATCCGCCGCACGGCGCGCGGGATGACATCGAGATCCTCGACGATCTTGCTGCCAGGCTGGGGGTTGCCTGGAACTATGAGTCCTCGGAGGAGGTCTGGGACGAGTTGCGGAGCCTGTCCGACTGGCACCGCGGCATGAGTTACCAGAGGCTGGAAGCAGAGGACGGATTGCACTGGCCATGTCCGAGCGAGGACGGGCCGGACAATCCGTTCCTGCACAGCCATCTGTGGGAAACCCCGGGCGCACAACCTGCGCCGTTCAATGTGGTGAAACATGCGCCGCCGGTGGAGCGGCTTACCGAGGAGTACCCAACTCGTCTGACAACCGGCCGCCGGCTGGAGTCGTTCAATACCGGTGTCCAGACAGGTGGCTATAAGTCGCCGCTACGGCGTACTGAGTCGCTGGATATCTGTCCGGAAACGGCTGAGCGCCTCGGACTGGTTGACGGTGAAACGGTGCGAATCGTTTCGCGACGTGGTTCGATCGTGGCACCGGTGCGGATTGACCCGACGCTCCGGCCTGGACTGACCTTCATGACGTTCCATTTCCAGGACCAGATTGCGACCAATATCCTGACGATTGATGCGACCGATCCGCGTTCCGGCACGGCCGAATTCAAGGCCGCTGCTATCCGGATCGAAAAGCTCGAACCAGCCACGAAGCAACGCGAGGAGTTGATCGTGGCTGCTGGTGGGGAGACATAATGTGGATCTTCGGCTGATCCAGAATGCCACGCCCAGTGATGCTGAGCGTCAGGCTGTCGACAATCTGCCCGGAATGCCGCAGGCGCTCTTGCACGGAGCGTCTGCCCACATAGATGCCAGTGGATATACCGCGGCTGGTGGCCACGATGCACGCGGAAACCGGCATCACCTGCTGCCGGCGTTGCACGCAATCCGCGATGCGAGTGGCTACATCAGCCCTGGTGGGCTGAACTACGTCTGCCAGCGGTTGAACGTGCCGCCGGCCGAGGCGTTTGGCGTAGCAAGTTTCTACGCGCTGTTTGCGCTGGAGCCTGTGCCGCCAGTGGTCGCTCACGTTTGCGACGATATTGCCTGCCGGACCAACGGGGCACTGACACTGTGTGACCTGTTGACCGAGCAGCTTGGTCCGGAAGGGCAGCCATCAGCAGACGGCCGGGCGACCTGGCAGCGCAGTCCCTGTCTCGGGATGTGCGACCGCGCACCGGCAGTGCTGATCCAGCGCTCCGGGTTGGACCAGGTTGACGAGTCGCTGGCGCCAACCAACATCGAAGGTGTGCTGGAAGCGTTGCATCGTGATGCCAGTCCAACGGTCGAAGTTGGTCCGCTGGTCGGCTCACCGTACGCACCACAAACCGGCGATCCCGAAGCAAGGCCAGGGCTGCGCCTGTTGCGGCGAATCGGGACCGTCGATCCGGAGAGCCTGGATGCTTACCGTGCCAGCGGTGGATACGAAGCGCTGCGGCGTGCGATCAATGCAGGTCCGAATGGTGTTATCCGCGAGATTCAGGATTCGAAGTTGCTTGGTCGCGGCGGTGCCGCCTTCCCGACCGGTCGCAAACTGGAAGACGTTGCTCGCGCGCCGGCTCGTCCCCACTACCTGATTTGCAACGCCGACGAATCGGAACCTGGAACCTTCAAGGACCGGGTGCTGATGGAAGGTGACCCGTTCGCACTGATTGAGGCGCTGACCATTGCCGGATACGCGGCGGGTTGTGAACTGGGGTACATCTACGTCCGGGGCGAATATCCTGTTGCAATCAAGCGCTTGCAGAACGCAATCGACCAAGCGACCCGGCGTGGGTTCCTGGGCGACAACATTATGGACGAGGGGTTCTCGTTCCGGATTGAAATCCGCAAGGGGGCCGGAGCCTACATTTGCGGCGAAGAGACTGCGCTCTTCAACTCGATTGAGGGCGAGCGCGGCGAACCTCGCAACAAGCCGCCATTCCCGACCCAGGTAGGTCTCTTCGGCAAGCCGACGATCGTCAACAATGTTGAAACGCTGATGAACTTCCCGTTGATCATGCTCGAAGGCGGGCCGGCCTTTGCCAGTATCGGCACCGAGATGTCGACCGGCTCGAAGGTCTTCTGCGTGTCCGGCTGTGTTGAGCGTCCGGGTGTCTATGAACTGCCGTTTGGGGCCACGCTCCGTGAGGTCATAGCCATAGCTGGCGGCATCCGGGGCGGACGGCCACGTCAGACCGTTCTGCTGGGCGGTGTTGCCGGCAGCTTTGTGACGCCGGACCATCTGGATGTGCCACTCACGTTCGAAGGAACCCGCGAGATCGGCGCGTCGCTCGGCTCGGCGGTGGTTATGCCGTTTGATGATACGGTTGATCTGAAGGATATCCTCCTGAGGATTGCTGCCTTCTTCCGGGACGAGTCCTGCGGTCAGTGCGTTCCCTGTCGCGTCGGTACGGTGCGGCAGGAAGAGGCGCTCCGGCGGATGGTCAACGGCGCGACCCGTGGCACGGTTGAGGATGAGATCCTGCTGATTGATGAACTTGCCAGGGTGATGCAGGATGCCTCGATCTGTGGATTGGGACATACTGCGTCGCTGGCCGTGCAATCGGGCATCCGGCGACTTCATCTGTTCAATGCAGGGGGCCAGGCATGAGTACTGCACCAACAGTGTTTCCGCTCCATCTCCAGACGCGGCGTACCGTCGATCTGACCGTAGATGGCGTCGAAGTGTCGGTTCCGGAAGGTTCGACGATTCTCCAGGCTTGCGAGAAGGCGCGGATTGATACGCCGGTCCTCTGCTACGGGCCGACCCTGACGCCGGTTAACGCCTGTCGAGTCTGTGTTGTCGAGGTTGAGGGATCGCGTGCTTTGGTGCCATCCTGCTCGCGCAAGGCGGAACCGGGCATGGTGGTCAACACCGACACGGAGCGAGTCCGGCATAGTCGCAAGCTGGTGCTGGAGCTGCTTGGTTCATCGGTAGATTTTTCGGTTGCACCGACGAAGGTTCAGGACTATTTCGAGCGCTACGAGGCTGACACCGAACGGTTTGGACCGGCTGCGCCAGGCGCGGACCGCGACCATGCCCATGCCGGCCACCATGCGTTCACTCCGGATGGCTTTGCTGCGACCGTTGCCCAGCCGGCCAAGATCGATAACGACCTCTACATCCGGGATTATTCGAAGTGCATCCTCTGTTACAAGTGTGTAGAGGCCTGTGGCGAGGACGCCCAGAACACCTTTGCGATTGGTGTTGCAGGCCGCGGGTTTGATATCCGCATCTCGACCGAGTTCGATGCGATCCTGCCGGATTCCGCCTGTGTCTACTGCGGCAATTGCATCAATGTCTGCCCGACCGGTGCGCTGATGTTCAAAAGCGAACACGACATGCGCGAGGAAGGCACATGGAACGAGGACGAGCAAACCGTTACCGACACGATCTGCCCCTACTGTGGCGTTGGCTGTACGCTGGAACTGCACGTTCAGGACAATACCATCGTCAAGGTGACCTCGCCGATCGAGCACGACGTCACCCGCGGCAATCTCTGCATCAAGGGGCGCTTTGGCTGGCAGTTTGTCCAGAACAGGGAGAAGCCGGCCCAGAATGAGGAACCGGGTGGAACCCCGTAATCCACAACAACCTCAGACCCGCCTGCCGATTGTCCGGGTATCCGGCGATGCACAGTCCGAAGCGACTGATATTCTGGCGGTGGAAGAGCCGCTGGAGATCAGGCTGCGCTTCTGGAAACCTGACGGCCTGGTCGAGCAGAACATTGCCGTGACCATGCGCACTCCCGGTGCCGACTTCGAGTTGGC
>CAZRNC010000034.1:0-1165 GCA_964601285.1 uncultured Thermomicrobiales bacterium
GCCTCCGGTGGGTCTGGAGCAGCAGCATGATTGAGAGTAGCCGGTCGGCGCGCATGCGGTTCGCCTCTCTTGGTGCGTTGCGAGGGTTGATGAAGTGGTTATGTCATCCCGGCGAAGGGGGATCCGTTCTACTTTGGGCTCGCATTGGGGTACGGATTCCTCCTTCGTCGGAATGACAAATTGGGCTTGTCGTTCGCCTGAAAGTTCCGATTGACCAGGTCCTTGAAACACGGAATCTGAATATCGTTCATCAAATATGACACAACGTGTCATGTATCGTGCCGTATGCTCGAAGAGTTGTTCGATTGTCCGTCACAAAGGAGTGAGGTGACCAATGCAGTTTGGTGTAACGCTGCCCTACGACGAAGACCCGAGAGACATTCTGGAGATGGCCTGCGATGCCGAGGCGGCGGGCTGGAATGGCGTGTTTGTTTGGGATGGCATCACCGGTGGCGATCCGTGGGTGTTGCTGGCGGCAATTGCTGCGAAAACCGAGCGGATCAAGCTGGCGACGATGTTGACGCCGATATCCCGCCGGCGGCCGTGGAAACTGGCGCAGGAAGCAGCAACGCTGGATCAGCGTTCCGGTGGACGTGTGATTCTGCCGGTTGGACTTGGCGCACCGGAAACCGGCTTCGACAAGTTCGGCGAAGTCACAGATCGCAAAGTCCGCGCCGAGATGCTGGATGAGGGCATTGAAGTCCTCTCCGGCCTCTGGAGCGGCGAACCGTTTACCTATGACGGAACGCATTATCAGGTGTCGGACGTGACCTTCGAGCCGCTACCCCTGCAACGGCCAAGAGTGCCGATCTGGGTGGTTGGTGCCTGGCGGAGGATGAAATCGATGCAGCGGGTGCTGGCTTGCGACGGGTTCATCCCCTACAACCTGGACGGCAACCATGCGGAAACCACCCCTGACGAACTGCGGGAGATGGCCGACTGGATCAGTGAGAATCGGACGGCAACGACGCAGTTCGACATCCTCTGGGAAGCCAACACCCCCGGCGACGATCCTGCTCGTTGCACGGAGATCGTCCAGCCGTGGGCCAACGCCGGCGCGACCTGGTGGCTCGAATCGGTCTGGGATGGTCCCCGCACAGCCAACGGCCTGGCCGGGATGCAGGAGCGCATCAGGCAGGGACCACCAAAGATCTAGTCGCTAGCG
>CAZRNC010000034.1:1175-13445 GCA_964601285.1 uncultured Thermomicrobiales bacterium
GCTCGACCCACGTTCACGCCGCCGCTAGCGACTAGATCTTTGGTGGTCCCTGCCTGATGCGCTCCTGCATCCCGGCAGGGACCACCAAAGATCTAGTCGCTAGCGGCGGCGTGAACGTGGGTCGAGCGCATCGCCAAGCGCGTCGCCGACCATGTTCAGCGCCAGCACCGTCAGAAAGAGCAGTGTGCCCGGGACGATCACCATCCACCACGCGCGGGCGATTACCGCCTGTCCGTCCCGGAGCATGCTGCCCCAGGTGGGAACGTCTGGCGGAACACCGGCGCCAAGGAACGAGAGCGATGCCTCGGCGATAATCGAGAAGGCAACGACAAACGTACATTGCACGATCAGCGTCGAGAGTGTGTTCGGCAGCACATGGCGCAACAGCAGCTTGTAGTCGCGCACGCCGATCGAGCGGGCCGCCTCAACGAACACCTGCTGCTTTACGGTTAGCGTTGCGCCACGGACCAGCCGGGCGATCGTTGGCATGTAGACGAATCCGAGCGCGATGATGACATTTCTCGTGCTTGGGCCGAGGCTGGCCATAATTGCAATGGCCAACAGAATGGCCGGGAACGCCATCAGGCCGTCCATCACCCGCATGATCGGCGTATCCAGCCGTTTGTAATAGCCGGAGACCAGCCCGAGCAGGGTGCCGAACACCGCTGCGACTGCCGTAACCGAGAAACCGACGGCTAGAGATACCCGCGCACCATAGATGCCGCGCAGCAACACATCCCGGCCAAACTGGTCAGTACCCATCCAGAATTCGCTGGATGGCGGTTGCAGGCGTATTGCCGGGTTGGCCCGGTCGAGATCGGTGTCGGACAGTGCCGGCGCCACAAATGCCAGGACGAGTAAGGTCAGCAGAAAGACCAGACTGACTACGGCCGCATAGTTCTCCAGCAGCCGGCGTACCCAGTAGAAGCGCGATTGCGGGGATATTCGTTTCAGCAGCCCCTTGCCCTGAGGCTTCGGTGATGCGAGCGTTTCGTCGCCTCGTCGGGCGCTGGTGTTTTCAGTCGCCATAGCTAATTCTCGGATCTATCAGCACATACAGGATGTCTACCAGCAGGTTTGCCAGGACATAGAAGGAGGCGATCAGCATGACGGCTCCCTGGATCAGCGGGTAGTCCCGGCGGAGCACGCTCTGAACCACCAGCCGGCCCATGCCGGGAATATTGAAGACGGTTTCCGTCACTACAGCACCACCCAGCGATGCACCAACCAGCACACCAATCACGGTGACGGCCGGGATTAGCGCGTTGCGAAATGCGTGGCGCACGACAATCGTTCGTGTGGCCAATCCCTTGGCCCGAGCCGTGCGGACGTAATCCTCCCGCAGGGTCTCCAGCATCGAGCAGCGTACCAGCCGGGCCAGCAGTCCGGCCGAGGCGAATCCCAGCGCGACCGAAGGCATGATCATCCGTTTGACGTGGTCGCCAAAGTCATCGCCGATGTTGGTGTAACCACCGACCGGTAGCCAGCCGAGCTGCACCGCAAAGAGCAGGATCATGAGAATGCCGAGTACAAAGACCGGCACCGCAGCACCACTGATGGCAAAGACCATCAGTGCGCGGTCCAGCAGCGATCGCTCTCGAAGCGCGGCCAGAATTCCGCTGGGGATACCGATCATGATCGCGATGACCAGTGAGTAGAGTGTCAGGAGAATGGTTGGCTCTGCCCGGTCGATCAGCGCACGGGTGACCGGCATATCAAGGAAGATAGATTCTCCCAGATCGAGCCGCAGTACGCCGCCGAACCAGGATGCGAATTGAACGGGTAAGGGATCGTTCAATCCCAGCCGGTCGCGGAGCGCTTCAACTTCTGCCTGGGTCGCATCCGGACCGAGTGCAACCGCCGCCGGGTCTCCGGGCGTCAGGTGAAGCAGTGTGAAGACGACAACACCAACCACGAGCAGGACTGGTAACAGCAACACAATCCGGCGAATGATATAGGTCGTCATGCTGGTCGATTCTCCAGGCTATTTGGCACGAAGTTCTCAGGCATGATACGAGGTTACATCCTAACGAACGAATTGATAAGCATTAGCATGCGAACATCGCCCCGGCCACTGGCCGGGGCGATGTTCGCTGCAGGTGCAGGAATCAACCGGGCCGGATCAGGATTCCAGCCAGACATTCCAGAGCATTGGGCCGAACATCAGCAGTGGCGAGAGGTTCTTGACGCTGGCGCTATGTGCTGTCAGCGTCATGGTGTCGCCATTCTTGATGTAGGGAACCTGGTCATAGATGTTGAAGTGAATCTGCTCCCAAATGGCCATGCGGGTGTCGAAGTCGGATTCCGACCGGAGCTGCTGGACCAGGTCCATCGTCTCCTCGTCACACCACCAGCCGGCGACATCACAGACGTTCATCAGGAAGAGCCCGGTCGGGTCTGCCCGCAGTGTGGTGCCGGTGGCGGTGATGTCCCAGGCTTCCGGGTCCGACTGCTCGGCCAGGATGCTTGCCCAGTCCTTGACGATCAGCTCGACATTGAAGCCGGCATCCTCAAGCTGTTGGGACGCAACGAACGACCGGTTGTAATGGTCGGAATACTCCTGGGTGCAGGTCCAGCGAATCACTTCGCCGTTGTAACCTGCTTCTTCTGCAAGCTCTCTGGCGCGATCCGGGTCGGCCATATTGTAGAACTCTTCGCCGGCAGTGGAGTGCCAAACCGTTTCCAGGCTCATGATGCCCGGATCGAGCCGGAAGAATCCGTCGCCGAATCCGGCCTGAAGGATTGGCTCCAGATCAAGCGCCGCCTGGATTGCCTTGCGCAGGGTGACATTCTCCATCGGACCGGTACGTGTGTTCAGAATGAAAACCGACCAGCCGATCGGCGGCAGGAGTTCGGCGGTGATGTTCGGGTCGTTGGCCATCGCGTCGAAGAGGTCGGTCGGCACGGTTTCGAGGAAGTGATACTCACCGGTCGAAAGGCCGGCCTGGCGAGCACCTTCGTCTGGTACCGGTACGAAGCGGATTTCGTCAACATAGGCGAATTTGTGACCGCCATAGCCGTTGGAATCTCCTGGAAGGGCAGCATAGTCATCGAAACGCTCCAGCAGGATCTGACGGTCGCGGTCCCACTGCACGAATGCGTAGGGGCCGGTGCCGATCGGCTCGCTGAGGTTGTCCTTGGTGGATGCGTCGATAACCGATTTGGGATAGATCGAGGCACCACGGCCCTGCTGGGCGAGTGTGGCTGTGAGAGTTCCGTACGGCTCGCTCAGCCGGAATTCAATAGTCGTATCATCGACCGCGACCAGCTCGTCAGTGACATCCATCAGGCCGAGCGCATAGGCGTAGCCGTCGGACCAGCGTTCGATCGAGGCGATCACGTCGTCCGCGGTCATGATCTCGCCGTTGTGGAAAGGCACACCTTCGCGCAGGGTGATCGTGTGGGTCAGCCCGTCGTCGCTCACCTCGTGGGCTTCTGCCAACATCGGGATGTTGCCGTATTCGGCGTCGTGGGTAAAGAGCGTCTCGTACATGTGCCAGCCGACAAGGTTCAGCGCGGTGGCAGAAACGGCGTGCATATCGAGCGTCAACAGGTCGCCGGAAAGGGCAACCTCAAGCCGTCCGCCAAAGACGCCTTCGCCCTGTGGTTCCTGGTCGTCGTCTTCATCATCTTCCGGTACTTCGGTTGCTTCGTCTTCTTCCTCGTCGTCACCGGAATCAGGAGCGGTGGTTGCCGTTGCATCGCCCGCCGGAGCGGTCGTTGCAGTTGGCTCATCGCCATCATCGTCGTCGCCGCAGGCGGCAAGAATTGCCGAGACAGCTGGAATTGCCAGGGCGAGCGCCGATGTTCGGCGCAACAACACCCGGCGGTCCATCTGCTGCTTGAGCAAATCCAACTTTGAAACGCTGTGATTGTGGTCATCCATGGTAGTGTTTCCTCCTCTACCTCAAGTTTCACCATCTGTGATGCTAATCAAGGAGGTTAGTGCATGTCAAGCTGACAGTCTTGCCGATCGGAACGCCACAGACAGGAGAAGCCAGGCATGATATCCTGATCCGATTTTCCGGCAAGGCGGTTCACGGCGGGGAGCATCGTGCATGGATGACCGGCGGATCAAACCCTATGTATTCACCCGGTATCAGGATTCGGCTGCGGCGAGTGAGCCGTATGACCCACGCTATCCGGCGGTTGCTGAACTGCTGGCCGGGTTGATGCGGAGTGTCGTTCCGAACGCAATGGTAGAGCATATTGGCAGCACTGCGATTCCCGGGTGTGCTGGCAAGGGTGTCGTCGATATGATGTGTGTCTATCCCACTGGATCGCTGGATGCAGTGAAGCAGGCTGTCGAAACGCTGGGCTATCAGCTATTCCTCGCTCCCGATCCATTTCCGCCGGAGCGACCGGTGTATGTCGGGGTTGTCGACTATCAAGATGAGCCGTTCCGGACGCACATGCATCTGATGCCGGAGGGATGGCCGGAGATTGAAACCCAGCGGACGTTTCGCGACCGGCTGAGGGCCAACCCGGCGCTGGTCGAAGAGTATGTCGAACTGAAACAGGCGGTGCTCTCCGCCGGCGTTGAAGACAGTGGTGCCTACAACGCCGGCAAGGATGCGTTCATCAAGGACGTGATAGAAGGTCGCCAGTAGCCCTACTCCTTTAGATACTTCGCCAGCCAGGCTTTTGTCTTTTCCCAGGCGTCGGCTGCTGCTTCCGGGTGGTAGGCGCGGCGCTCATTATTGAAGAAGGCGTGCTCGGCACCGTCGTAGATGTGGATCTCGTGGACTTTGTCGAACTCATCCAGCTTCTGGTCCCAGGCGTGGATGCGGTCCAACGGGATGCCTTGATCAAGCTCGCCGTAGATACCGAGCAGCGGCACGGAAATGGCCCGCAGGTCGTCATCCGATGGCTCTAGCCCTCCACCGTAGAAGCTGACGGCTGCGCCGACATGCTTGCCGCGATAGGACATGAGCATCGTCAGCCGGCCACCCATGCAGAAACCAATTACTCCAGCCTGCTTCGGGGCGACGTTGTCTAGTGCGATCAGGTAATTGACTGCTCCCTGAATGTCAATCAGTGCCTGGTCAAGCTCCAGCTCCATGGCAAAACGCCGGGCGTCATCCGGTTCCAGCGCAACCTGCCCACGGTAGAGATCCGGTGCAAGGGCAACGTAGCCTTCGGCGGCGAAGCGTTCAGCTACGTCCTTGATGTGGTCGTCCAGCCCCCACCACTCCTGAATGACGACAATTGCCGGAAATGGTCCGTTGCCGTCCGGCAGTACCAGATAGCCGGGTGCATGGTCGCCGTTAGCGGCGAATTTGATCATTGTGCCGGTGTTTGCTGCTGCCATGGAGGTGTTCCTTTCCTGTCTAGCGAAGGACGTCCCAATAGTTCGCCTGGTGAGCGGTGATTGCCTGAATGGCAGCTTCACTGTCTGCTCCCACCCGGGTGGTCTGCGGTTGGGCTTGCATCCGGTCCTGTGCGAGCGGCTCAGGGATGCCAGTCCGGGTTTCGGCCAGCGTCTCGATGATCGCCAGCGTGCAATAGGGCGCGTAGATTTCACTATAGCCGCCCTCCTGCATTGCCACCAGTCGTCCACCGGCGTGGCTTTCGGCGAGGTCGATCATGCGTTGGGTCATCTGACGATACCCTTCACAGGTTAGTGCCATCCGTCCGAGCTGGTCCATCGCGCTCGCATCCTGTCCGGCAGATATCAGCACCAGTTCCGGTTGGAACTCGTGGGCAATCGGCAGGACTACCCTGTCGAACGCCGCCAGATAGGTGGCGTCTCCACTGCCGGGCGGCAACGGCAGGTTGACGGTGTAGCCGGTTCCGTCACCACTGCCTGACTGGTCGATTTCGCCCGATCCGACCGGAAACAACTGATCCTGCTGCAACGAGAAGAAGAGCGTATTCGGGTCACCGTAGAAGGCGTCCTGGGTTCCGTTGCCATGATGGACGTCCCAGTCGAGGATCATGATGCGCTGATAGCCGAACACCCGCCGGGCGTAGTGCGCGGCGACAACGATGTTGTTGAAAATGCAGAACCCCATGCCCTGATCAGCGACAGCGTGGTGACCTGGTGGCCGGACGTTGGCGTACGCCCGGCGGACAGTTCCATGAGCCACGACGTCGACAGCGGCCATCCCTCCACCGGCTGCAAACAGGGCTGCATCCCACGATTCAGCGGATGCCGGTGCGCCGACCCCGGTCTCGCCGCCACCGCTGGCAGTAATCTGGCGGACCCGTTCGACATAGGCCTCGCTGTGATAGGCGGTCAGGTCGGATCCCTCGGCGGCCCGGGCAGCAATTGGCATCAGCCCGGCGCTCAATCCGGTATGGTCGAGCAGCTCAACCGTGCGTTGCACCAGACGGTGGTTCGATGGATGCAGCACAGGCTCCGAAAAGGGGAAGGTGTTGTCGGTACCAGGCAGCCGCCATGCGCCCGGGTTGTGCGCCAGATAGCTCGGGTCAAAGACAAATCCGGTGGTCAACGGTGCGCTCCATTCTGTCGGGATAGGGGTTTCAGGTTCGGGTGTATGGTCCTCTTCGCCGACGGTGGGTTCCACAACGCCGGTCGTTGGTGTCGATGGGCTATCAGGATTATCAGGGGATTCTGGAGTTGGCGCAACCGTGGTTGGTGTTGGAAGGGGAGTATTGTCAGGTTCAGGTGTGCTGGCCAGCCCGTCGCGAGACTCCTGTCGCTCCGGGCCGGAGCAGGCAGCCAATGCCGGAACTCCAAGACTGAGTGCCCCGGCACGCACGAGAAATGCACGCCGTGAGAGGCGTGACAGTTGGCTGTTGCTGTCGGAAGATCCTGCCAACTGGTCTCCCTGAGAGGTCGCGTCAATCAACGCAGAACAAACACCTGACTAACAGTACGTCATGGGAGAACTCAGGTGTCTAGCTCCGTTGAGAAGATGTTCTCCAATACCGGGCTGGTGAATTCCTCGGCGAGCGCTTCCATATAGATATCGTCCCACCAGCGACCGTTCATCATGTGGGCCTTCTTGCGCCGGCCGAACTCCTGGAACCCGGCCCGGGTGTAGACCCGGAGACCGGCGAGGTTGTATTCCCAGACTCGCAGCATCACGTTTTGCAGACCCAGCCCGGTAAAGGCGTAGTCCAGCATCAGTTTGGTCGCTTCAGTGCCGTAGCCCCGTCCCCGCAGGGTGGACTCGCCGATGAAGATGCCGAACTCTGCGGTGCGGTCGCGCAAGTTGATCGATTCCAGTGCGGTGTTGCCGATTGGCTGCCAGGTTTCGGTTTCGTAGATCGTGAAGACGACAACCGAACCGATCGTCACCGAGGTCGCACGCGATTCAAACCAACGCTCGACCTGATCGAGTGAGACTGGTTTCAGATGCCGGTCGAGGGTGCGTAACAGGTCGAAGCTGTTGAACCACTGTTGGTAGAGCGGCAGCAAATCGCGGCGCAACGGGCCAAGTGCAACGTTCTCCCCAACAATGTTCAATGGCGGACGTTCGGCGATGGTTGCTGGTTCATGCAAATTGATGTGGCGAACTTCCTTGAACATCGTACTCCCCGCATTCCAGGCCAACGCTGTACGAAACGGAAACTGCGAGGGGAGTTGGTCGGCGCGAATCGGGTTTACCCCTCCTGACAACGACCGGTCACCTGTTGTGCCGGTATAGACATGGAGCGAACCGCGGTGAACCTCGCTGCTTGAAGAGGATGGTGGGGAGGAGAGCGCTTCCTACTGGCTGGACCGGGAACCGATGGCCGGCGAACCATGGCCCGGACTGTTCCTGCATCGGAACATAGCCGTTTGGTTGTCGCAATCCCATCTTCAGGCACCAGGGCCACCACGATTCGGATTCCATTGATACTAATGCTAGGAAGTCAACCTTAGGGTGGTCTGTGGCATAGCTTGGAGTTTGCTGAGAGACTGCTGCCTCACGTCCGCCCGGTGTTTACTGGCTGGAGTTCAAGCTGGCCACGGAGGACGGCAGATGCACGTGGCAGTGTTACCGTGAAGCTGCTGCCTTCGCCAGCGGTGGAATCCACCTCGATGGTGCCGCGTTGGGCCTCAACCAGCGCCCGAGCGATCGCCAGGCCGAGGCCGACTCCAGTGCCACGCCGGGCCTCTACACCGCGGTAGAACCGTTCAAAGATATATGGCAGGCGCTCCGGGTCAATACCCGGTCCAACGTCGCTGACAGTGATCTTCACCCGCTCCGGGTTGGCGTCGGTGGTCACCGTAACCGGTGTCCCTGGTCCTCCATACTTGATGGCATTGTCGAGCAGGATCAGGATGATCTGTTTCAGTGCATCCCGGTTGCCGGCAATTGAAACATCGTGGAGGCCGTCGCAGACAATCGGGCGTTCCGGGTCGATCCTCCTCGCCTGCCGGCAGATCTCCTCAATGACCGGTTTGATCCGTACCCGGATACTGGTAAGCGGCCATTCGGCGTCGGCTCGCTGGAGTTGCATCAGGTCGTTCACTAGACGGCTCAGCCGCTCGCACTCTTCGACGATGTCGCTGATCACTTCCTTGCGGTCCTCGTCTTCGATCGGAGGGTCACGTCGCAGCAACTCCAGATTGCCACGGATTGTCGTCAATGGAGTGCGTAGCTCGTGCGAGGCATCGGCAGCGAAACGCCGTTGGGCGTCGAGTGTCCGCTCGGCATGGCTGAAGGCAGCCTGGAGTTCGGTGAGCATAATGTTCATGGTGCTGGTCAGTTGCCCCAGTTCGTCGGGCGGGCCGTCGTATTCCACTCGCCTGCTGAAGTCGCGTTCGTCGCCGATTTCCTGGGCTGTGGCGGTGATCCGGTTGATCGGCCGCAAGGCGGTGCCGGCAACCACCCAGGCGATACCAAACGCCACCAGGGTCATGCCTCCGGTACCAACGATCAGGGCGTTGCGGAGTGTCTCCATGGAAGAATCCTGGTCGGCAATCGACCTGGCAACCTGGATGATGCCGATTACCTCGCCGGATCTTGGCCCCTCCGAGGCAACGACCCAGCGGGAGTAGATGAGGATACGCCCGGCATCCGTCTCGGCAGGCTCAGTCCAGTTCTGCCCCTGCATGACTGCGTTGTAGCCCTGGGTACTCAGCGGCAACGAGAAATCTCCCAGGTTTTCACTGGAATAGACGACCTGGCCGCGCTCGTTCAACGTCTGAACGAATGTGCGTGGAGTGGTGATGTTGCCGGTCGGGAAGAGGACCCGGTCGAGTGCGAACTCACTGCTGCTGGTGATCACTTCGGCCTGGTCGGCGAGTGCATCCTCCCGGACATTGAAGGTTAGCCGAGAGATCGAGATGTACAGGATGACGCTGCTGATGATCAGGGTGAGTGCCAGGATCGCGCTGAACAGCAACGTCAGCCGCAGACGAATCGACATGGTTAGCCTGCCTGTGTGCCAGAGCGACAGATGCGAGCCGTTGTCACCGCTTTTCTGCCGTAGGGGCGTAATTCATTGCGACACACGGGAGGGCAAGCGGGCGCAATGAATTGCGCCCCTACGGAGGGAGACGCGCTGGTGAAGCGATGTCGTGGTGCGTCTGATGTCCTACTCATCCCGCAATACGTAACCTACTCCCCTGACCGTATGGATAATGCGCGGTTCGTCGCCGGATTCGGTCTTGTTACGCAGGTAGCCCACATAGACTTCCAGCACATTGTCATAGCCCTCGAAATCGTATCCCCAGACATCCTGCAGGATCCGGTTACGAGGCAATACCCGCCGTGGAAAACGCAACATATAGGAAAGCAGGTCAAACTCGCGCGGGCTCAGGTCGAATACCCGGTCTCCGCGCCGGGTTTCCCGGGTGACCGGGTTCAGATAGAGATCGGCAAAGCTCAACGGTGATTCGTCGTCGCCCACATCGGAGCGACGAAGCAGCGCACGCACCCGTGCCAGAAGCTCGGCTGGTGCAAACGGCTTGACCAGATAGTCATCCGCCCCGCTATCCAGCCCTTTCACCCGATCGCCGACGGCGTCGCGAGCGGTCAGCATCAGAATCGGCGCAGAGTCCAGCTCACGCAACCGCTTGGCAACCTCAATGCCGTCGAGACCAGGCATTAGCCAGTCCAGCACAACGAGATCCGGCCGGCGAGCCTGAACCTGGCTCAGTGCTTCGTGCCCATCCGCAGCGGTTACTACTGAATACCCTTCATACGTCAGGGTGCGACGGAGCATGTCTGTAATTTTGCGGTCATCGTCTACCACCAGCACAGTGGTCATACGGGTCTCCTTCCCGTCCCTCTTGTCGTTACATCTGAAAACAGGTAGTTCGGCGATGGTAACGACGGTACCGGTGGGCCGGCGTCGAGGACGTTGTAATTACCTATGGTACTTCGTTGGCCAAACCGGGGACCGGTAACCGGTATGCAGGTTATCGTAAAGTGCTAATCCAAATGTACAATTAGAGGGAACGGTAGCTCAGACTTCCACGCCCGGATGCTGCACAGGCAGAAATCCGGCGCCATCAATCCCCAGAGGAATTGCGCAATGGAGATTCGATTTGGCCGGCCCGTAGTGAGTGTCGATGGCGAGCGCGTAGGGACCATCGAGCGGTTGGCGCTTGAAGCCAGTTGCCGGATTGTGCGCGAAATTGTCGTGCTGCATGGTATCGATGAGCGCATGATCTCCTTTCGTTCACTTACCAACGTCAATGAGGATGGCATTGTTGATGTCGGGATAACCGGCTTTGAAGTGCAACAGGCGTCGCTGCATCTGGACCAGGGCAGCAGCCCCGGCCAACCATTTGTGCCCTACACATCATGGGTCAGTGGTGAAACAGTCTCCCCTTCCTATATGCCGAACACCCCGCCGAGTAATGTCTGGCATCCGCCGGCGCAGGATGACCCCGAGCATTTGCGGGTTGAGATTGACGCCGAGAATGTTGTCGCCGGGCCGGATGGCAAGGTCGTCGGCACGATCGCCGGCATCGAGGCAGACGAAACCGGGCAGATATCCGAGCTGATTATTGACACCGGTTTTCTGCGCCCCGACATGCGGATCGACATGACGACCGTCGACTACGTCGAAGGCAGCTACATCGCCAAAATCCGATAGCAGCAAAACATCCCAAGCCTCTTTTCTGACACCCCGAGCCTCTTTTATCGTCATCCCGAGCGAAGTCGAGGGACCTCGCGAGTCGGATCTGTCCCGGAGACGTCAAGATGCGAGGCTCGAGATCCTTCGACAAGCTCAGGATGACGATAAAAGAGGCTCGGGATGACGGTATTGCTTCTCCGTGTTCTGCGACGAATCAAACCTGTTGCGAATTTGATACGCCGAAGGGCAGCGTGATGATGCCTCTGTGACGGGCTTCCAGTTATTCTCAATATCGTAATGAGGAGTAAGTAATCCTCAACGACGAGGATATCGGGAAGGAACCCGGACATGGAAGCGCTAGGTTATCTCCTCGCAGTTATCGTTGCAGTTGCCATCGCAGCTGCTGGGTATCAACTTCTGAACGGACGCATCGCGTTCGATCGCAACCTGCTGGCCCTGATGGGCCTGGGATTCCTGGGCACCTGGGGTGGCAGCCGGCTCTTTGGCGGGATTGGTGACATCGAATCCATCAGCCAGACCGGCCCGGCCATTGGTGGTTTCTACCTGCTGACCGGCATCATCGGTGGCCTGATTATGGTCGGCGTCGCGGTCTACGGCATGCGCCGTGAGAAGACGCAATCCACGGATATTGCCGACCAGGGCATCAAGGACCCCAAGCTCGCACACCTGCTGTTCAATGACACCCGTTCCGCCGCACTCTGGCTCGGTGTTCGTGTCTACATCGGTTTCGCCTGGCTTAGCTCCGGCTGGGGCAAGCTGACCGGCGAAGGCTGGATGGACGGCGGCGCATCTCTCCAGGGTTACTGGGAACGCGCAGTGGCTATCCCCGAGGGTGGACGCCCGGCGATCACCTACGGTTGGTACCGTGACTTCCTCCAGTTCATGCTGGACCAAGGCTGGCACACCTGGTTTGCGAAGATCGTCGTCTTCGGTGAAGTTCTGGTCGGTGTTGGACTGATCATCGGCGCTCTGGTTGGAATCTCCGCCTTCTTCGGCACGGTGTTGAACTTCAACTTCATGCTGGCAGGCACAGTGAGCACCAACCCGGTGATGTTCGGAATCACGGTCTTCCTGATCCTTGCCTGGAAGGTCGCTGGCTACATCGGCGTCGACCGGGTTCTGCTCCCGGCGCTGGGCGCCCCCTGGAGCCCGGGCAAGCTCTTTACCTCCAACGAGGAGCCGCACCCCCAGAAGGCATAACCGCGCAGGCCCACACCTGCTACTCATAGCCCTCGAAGCCCCGGTGATTGCGCCGGGGCTTCT
>CAZRNC010000035.1:0-13155 GCA_964601285.1 uncultured Thermomicrobiales bacterium
GTGGGAAAGATGTGAACGGAACTCTCGACGTGTTGTCATCTATCCTGGCTCCCGTCATGATGCTGGTGAATTCGCTCGAATAGTATAGAGCACGAAATCGGGCGCTAACCTTCATCCCGGTCACTACGTAGGGTTGCAGTGGAATAGAGGATTCCCGCACCGATCAGTCCGAGGGTAATCAACGAGAGCACCAATGCCCGGTCTGGCGCGATATTCAGCATGAACACCGCAATCCAGAGCAGCACAAAATAGGCGGCAACGACGATTAACGTGGCAGCTGCCTGTTTCGTAGTGTCCTCCTCTCAATCCCGTCTCTGAACATACCAGACTCGAAAACGATCGGGTACGATACCGAGTGCTGAACCAAATATGAAGGGGCGACCAGTGACCGTCAACCGCAACAGGGCCGTGATCCAGACCCTTGTCGCATGCGGACGCATCGTCCGCGAGGCAGTCGTCCGGGCAGAATATCATCGCATGGCGGAAGTTGTTGGCATGGGAGCGGACGGATTTGCCACCACCCATATCGACCTGGTCGCTGAAGAGGCCGCGCTTGCATTCCTCTCCAGTGCTGAACCACGCATGAATGTCCTGAGCGAAGAAGCGGGGTTCATCGACCGAGGATCGGCACTGACCGCCATTGTCGACCCGATCGACGCAACCAACAACGCGATCGCCGTGCCGAACTTCACCCTCGACCTGGACGCCAACCCGACCGATCCCCGAACGACGCCGGTCGGGGAAGGGCATGTCTTCGGGTTTCCATACTACGCCTTCTCAGTCGGTGTGCTTGAGGATGGCAAGCTGATCGCCGGCTGCGTCATGAACCTGCCAACTGGTGAGGTATTTACTGCCGCGCCAGGATTGGGCGTTGAACTCGACGGCGTACAGGTCCGCTCCCGTCCGGTTGAGACAATCAACCAGGCAGTCATTACTATGGTGCGCCCGGAAACCGAGACCGCCTGGCGCTCCACCCGGATGATCATGACCGGCGCACGCCGCATCCGGATTACCGGTTGTTCAGCGCTCGACCTGGCGTTGATCGCCTGTGGTTCGCTCGATGCGATGGTCAACCCCAATCGCATTTCACCCGGCGGTTTCGGCGAAAAGATCGTCGACTATGCCGGAGCCCTGGCGCTATTGCAGGAAGCCGGTGGCATCCTGACCGGTGTCGATGGCAATCCTGTTTCGCTCGATCTCGACCTGAGCTACCGCGTGCCGTTGCTGGCCGCCGCCAACGAGCGGCTCCACGCGACACTGGTGGAGCTGCTCGACCAGGAACCGTGGGACAAGGAGCAACTGTGAACGATAGCGCGGCATTTGATCTCTACGACTTGCGAGTAACGGTTGTCGCGATCGAGGGTCGATCGGTCTGCGGTCTGGAAGTCGGCGACTACTTCGAACTGACTGAGTCCAGCCGCGTGCGAATTCCCGAAGGTAGGCACTTTTGCCTCTATGCCCTGCAATCCGTCCTGCCGCTCCTGCCTCCCAAACAGCGCATCCTCGATCCCGACGATTGGCTGGAACGGGACACCCTCGTAGCCTGCCCCGATCCGGAAGAGCGCCTGATCATGCAAATCGAACGCATCGGGCGTCGCAGACTGCAAACATCCGACCTGACTTGACGGAGAGGACGCAGCAACCGTGGACCAGGTACGCGAGCGCGAGATCGACCCGTCATTTCGCACCTATGACGAACTGGTAGCTGGCTTCCGCTGGCACCTGCCCGCGAACTACAACATCGCCTGGGACATCTGTGACCGGCACGCCACAGAACCGGGTCGCTGCGATCAGGTCGCACTCTTCTATGAAGATGCGAAGGGCACCGAATACCGCTACACATTCAGCATGCTCCGCGACTGGTCCAACAGGCTTGCAGCTGTACTCCGTTCCAACGGTGTTGAGCGCGGCGACCGGGTAGCGATCCTGTTGCCCCAGATGCCGGAAACGATCGTCGCCCACCTTGCCACCTACAAACTCGGCGGCATCGCCGTGCCACTGACGGTACTGTTCCGCCAGGATGCACTGCACTACCGGCTGGCAGATAGTGGTGCAGGAACGATCGTCCTTCAACCGGAGATGCTGGACATCATTGCACCGTTGCTCCCGGAGTTGCCGGCACTACGGAGAATCGTTCTCGCCGCAGAAACAGACCCGCCAGCTGACTGGAATGGCGAACTGCTCAACATGCACGACCTGCCACACGTAGCATCGTTCGAGCCAGCTATCACCGGGCCGGACGACCCGGCCGTCATCATCTACACATCCGGCACGACCGGGAATCCGAAAGGCGCACTCCACGGGCACCGGTTCCTGCTGGGACATCTGCCGGGAATGGAACTCTCCCACGATCTCTTTCCGCAACCGGGAGACCTGTTCTGGACTCCCGCCGACTGGGCCTGGATCGGTGGGCTGATCAACGCACTCTTCTGCGCGCTGCACCATGCCGTACCAGTCGTCGGAACGATGTCGACGGGCCGGTTCGATCCAGTTGCAGCACTCCGGCTGATGGAGAAATACGGCGTCCGCAACGCGTTTCTACCACCAACAGCGCTCCGCATGATGGCCCAGGTCCCGGATGTCCGCGCCACCTTCGATCTGAAGCTGCGCTCAATCATGAGCGGTGGCGAATCGCTTGGCTCAAACACGCTCGATTGGGCACGTGAGCAGTTGGGTGTCGAAATCAACGAGATCTATGGCCAGACCGAGATCAACCTGGTCATTGGCAACTGCGCCCGGCTCTGGCCGGTGATGCCGGGATCAATGGGACGCCCCTATCCCGGACACGACGTGGTCCTGCTCGACGACAATGGCAGCATCCTGCCCGACGGAGAAGTCGGCGAGATAGCCGTGCGACGCACCAACGATCCGGTCTTCTTCCTTGGCTACTGGAACAATCCCCAGGCAACAGAGGAAAAGTTCGAGGGCGAGTGGGCAAGAATGGGCGATCTGGCGTCGCGCGATGCCGGCGGCTACTACTGGTTCCATGGCCGCAAGGACGATGTCATCATTACTGCCGGCTATCGGGTCGGACCTGTCGAAGTTGAAAATGCGCTCCTTCGGCATCCAGCGGTCGCAATGGCCGCCGTCGTCGCCTCGCCCGACCCGATTCGCGGCGATGTCATCAAGGCATTCATCAAGCTTGGAGACGGCTTCCAACCATCGGACACCCTGGCGGATGACATCCGGAACCTGGTCCGTTCGAACCTGGCCCTGCATGAATACCCGCGCAAGATCGAGTTTGTCGACGAGCTACCATTGACGACCACCGGCAAAATCCGGAGAAATGTCCTGCGAGAACAGGAGATTGCAAAACCATGACATCCTCTCGTGAAGTCTCGATCGCGCTGCAATCCAACTGGCCCATGCACGACTATGGTCCGCTGGCCCGCCAGATTGAAGAGCTGGGCTTTGATGTCCTGTCGATTTACTCCGACCTGATGTACCAGCCGCCAATCGGCCCACTGACGGCCGCAGCGCTGGCCACCGAACGCATAAGGGTCGGACCGGCATCGCTCAATCCGTTCACGCTGCACCCCGTTGAGATTGCCGGCCAGATTGCCACGCTCGATTCCGCCAGCAATGGTCGTGCCTACTGGGGACTCTCGCGCGGTGCCTGGCTGGATTCGCTCGGGCTGGACCTGGAACGGCCGCTCACACGAATCCGTGAATCGATCGATGTCGTTGAGCACTTGCTGGGTGGCAAGCGTAAACCATACAACGGCAGCATCTTCCAGTTGAACGAACACCATTGCCTGCAATACCCTGTCCAACGCAAGCAGGTGCCGCTACTGATCGGCAGTTGGGGGCCGAAACTTCTCGGAATTGCCGGGAGTAGAGCCAAAGAAGTCAAGATCGGTGGATCAGCCAACCCGGACCTCGTACCAACCGTTCGCAACCGGCTCGGAGCCGATTCATCCTGCAGGATCGTCTTCGGAGCAGTGGCCATTGTTGACGAAGACCGCGAACGGGCCAGGTCTGCGATTCGCCGCGAGATGGCGCTCTATCTGCCCGTTGTCCTACCACTCGACCCGACGGTGCAGCTCGATCCTGACTTGCTCGACCGCATCAGAGTCCTCGCCAGCCAGGGAGATGCCGGTGCCGCTGGCAACCTGATTCCCGATGATCTGGTTGACCGCTTCAGCTATGCCGGCACGCCTTCAGATATTATCGAACAGTGTGAACAACTCTTCGAAGCAGGTGTAGACCGGATCGAATTCGGCACACCGCATGGCATTGACAGCCGCGCCGGCATCAATTTGCTGGGCACCAGCGTGCTACCTGCTCTGAAACGAAACGGCTGACACCATGGAAACGATCAATCCGCACGAGATTCTCGAACACCTTGGCATCCGGCGCTGCGGTATTGCCCGACCGGTTGAAGGTGGGCTGGATACCACGATCTGGAGGGTCCGCTGCGAACACGGCGACTACGCCCTGCGACTTTTCCGTGAAGGATCCGAGGAATGGGCAGACCGGGAACTGGCCACCATGCAGGCTGTCGCAGCAGCCGGTGGACAGGTTCCAGAAGTTGTCGCCTATGGCACCTGGAACGCCCGGCGAGCGATGGTGATGAACTGGTGCCCGGGAAACACCGTATTTCACGAGTTCAAGCGACGTCCGTGGGCCGTCCGTAGCATCGGCTACGAGTTCGGCAGGGCCCAGGCAGCACTGCACCAACTAAACCCCGACCTACCAGATATCCCGCCGGACGACTGGCGTACCCGTCTTGGACCAATTGATGATGACCTGCACGAACGGCTGAACAATCTCGACCTGCAAACAGACCGTCTGTTGCATCTGGATTACCACCCGCTCAATGTGATGTTTTGCAACGACCGCGTCGGCTGCATTCTGGACTGGGGCAACGCCAGTATTGGCGATCCCCGGGCCGATGTTGCCCGGACCTGGTCGATCC
Source organism: uncultured Thermomicrobiales bacterium (assembly GCA_964601285.1). Lineage (GTDB taxonomy): Bacteria > Chloroflexota > Chloroflexia > Thermomicrobiales > CFX8 > CAYWXR01. Next base: position 4,919 of record CAZRNC010000035.1, read on the forward strand.
TGCGCCTGATGCCGCTGCCACCATCCCGTGCCGGTGTCGCACTTGGACCAGCCAGGAAGCTGCTTGCTGCCGGATGGCTACGCGGCTACCAGGAGACTGCCGGCGATCTTGGGGACATCGACATCTTCAAGCTCTGGGCGGCAACCTCGATGGTCACCGACCTCCAACGTCATCTCGGCAAACCGCATAGTTGGATCAGCGAGCAACACATCGACGCCGTGCAGCGTCGCGTCAACCAACTCCGCAACAATCTAAACATGGACTAGCATACGCGCGAAAGAACGATCGAATATACAGGGAAGGGCTCCATTGTGACCACAGACGAACGCTTCGGCATCTATGACTTTGGACTCTCGGCAGAGCAGGAAGATCGGGCGGCCCGGCTGCATCGGGAGAGCATCGTCATCGACACTCTGTTCCAGGGGCCGTGCGGATACCGCTCGTTCACCGACGAGATGGAAGCCCAGCTCCGGGCAGACTTCGAGAAGCACAACAACGCGGCAAAGGGGCTATGGGACGCAGTCCGGATGCCGGTGCGTGGCGCGATCAATGGAGAGTTTCCCGATTTTGAACAGTGCTGGCGCGACTCCGGCATCACCGCCGGCAACCGGCAGGTTGGTGGCAGCAACCTCGAGGAGGCGTTCAGCAGCTTCTCGCTCAACCAGGCCCAGTTTGACAATCTCGACTGGCTCTCGAAAGCCACCACCGCCGGAGACATCCGCAGGGCCAAGGCAGAAGGCAACCATGTCGGCATCGTCACCACTCAGAACACCGTCGACGTTGGTCTCGATCTCGACCGGCTGAACCAGTATTACGACATGGGCATGAGGATGATCCAGTTGACCTACAACTCGGTCAACTTCGTTGCCGGTGGCTGCACCGACCGGGTTGATTGTGGCGTCACCGATTTCGGCGTGAAGTTCATCAAGCGCATGAACGACCTCGGCATCATTGTCGATACCGGTCACTGCGGCCGGCAAACCACCCTCGATGCCTGCGAGCTATCGGAAGCGCCGGTCGTCGCATCGCACACGTCAGCTGCCGGTGTTCGGCTCCATGACCGGGCCAAGAGCGACGAGGAACTGACCGCCATCGCCGAATCCGGCGGCTATGTTGGTGTCTACCTTGTTGGCATGTTCCTGACCGACGACCCAAACGCGACCATTGACCACGCACTGGACCACATCGATTACATCGCGAAGCTCATCGGCCCGGAGTTCATCGGCATCGGCAGCGACTGGCCGATGCAGGCTCCGGAGTGGGGCGTCCAGAAGCTCGCCGAGCACGCACTCGACATCGGATTCCGCCCGGAACACGGCGTCACCATGCCGAAGAACCTCATCGGCTTCGACGACTACCGCGACTTCCCCAACATCGCCCGCGGTCTGGTCTCCCGAGGCTACACCGACGACCAGATCCGCGGCATCCTCGGCGAGAACTTCCTGCGAGTGTTTGAGAAGGTGTGTGGGTAATTTCAGGACTTGTGTATCAGGCATCGCACCCCGAATCGTTGACGCACACCGTAACCCGGTGATAATGATCCCACGGAATCGCTCGAGAATCACAGGGAGCAAAGAAATGTCAGATATCGCCGCATTAACCGCAAAACTGAACACACTTTGTGACGCACAGCCTTGGTCGACAAGCTGGTATTTCAAGGATCTGGAGTCGGGAGAAGAGGCCGACCGCGCCGGCAGCGTTGTCGTGCCGAGCGCCAGCACCCGCAAAATCGCGATCCTGATGTCGGCACTACGCGGCGTCAACGAGGGTCGCTTCGATCTTGACCAGATGGTGAAGATCAAGGCGAAATACCAGAACAACAATTCCGGCACCTTCCAGCACCTGTCGTCCGGCTTCTCGATCACCCTTCAGGATCTGCTGGTAATGATGATCATCGTCAGTGACAACACCAGCACCGGAACCGTCGCTGACATGGTTGGACTCAACGAGATTAATCAGTTCTCGCAGAGCATCGGCATGGTCGGCACCACCCATCGCCACGTCATCCCGCCGAACAACATGCCCCGCGACCACAAGCTGGAAGAGGCCAACACCACCACCCCGAACGATGTCGGCCTACTGCTCAACCTGATCGAACAGGGTACCCGCGATGAGGCAGCCGCCGCCAAACTCGGCTCGACCAGCGAACTCTGTCAGCTCGGCATGGACATCCTCAGCTGGCAAAAGCTCCGCGCCCGGATGCCCTCATACCTGCCGGATGGAACCAAAGTCGCCCACAAAACCGGCACAGCCCGCCGCGGTTACAACGACGCCGGCATCGTCTTCCGCGACGACAAGCCCCGTTACATCCTGACCGTCTACACCGACGAAGTCCCCATCGAAGCCCCCGACGGCCTCCCAGGCTCCACCGCCGCCGGCCAGCTCATCGCGAAACTGACACGTGCCTGCTGGGATGCGTTGGAGTAGGAGGCAATCTACAACTCCCTGTCCAGCATCGACTCTTCCATCCAGGAGCGCAGTAACTCGCGGGCGACGGCGATGCGGTGGTTGGTGCCGGTGACGTCGAGGCCTTCGAGGTCGGCGATTTCAGTGGATTCCCAGCCATCTACGGTGCTCAACAGGAAGATCTCGCGCCACTGTTCGGGCAGACGGGCGAGGTGAGGTGCGATCGCGGCCTGCAATTCACGGCGATCAAGCAACTCCGGCGGCAGTACAGCATTAGGATCGGCCAGCGTTTCGAAGAGCTGAAGGACTTCGGCCGGCCACTCCTCGTCCTCAACGACAACAGGGAGGTTGATTGACGTCTCGCGAGCGGCTTGCCGGTCGACGGCCAGGACAGCATTGCGAACCTGCCGGCGGGCGATCCTCCGCAGCCATGTGTAGAAGGCTCTGGCAACCGGGGCCGTAGCTGCCTGCTCGACTGCCTCGATATAGACATCGGCCATGATGTCATCGACTTCGATCACCCGCCGGTCAATCGTCATCTGGTCAACCCAGGTGTGCAGTTCGGTGTCAATGAAGCGCCGCAGGGGCACGACCAGCTCAAGCCCGGCCTCGATAACTGCCGCACGTTGCCGGTAGTTGCCGTCTGCCGGCTCCAGCGCACCAGGTTCTATCGCCACCAGCGAATGAACCCGGTCGCCAAGCTCGCCGGTCAACCGCTCGCGTGCCGCCTCGTATCGCTCTCGGGCGTTGTCGATCGGTGCGGTTCCTCTATCTCGTGCAATCATGGCTCGGCTCCAGTCCCCGATATCTCCACAAATGTCTATGGCTCCACCATAGCGACGGAGCCATATCAGCGGTGTCTCAGGTTCCCGTGGGGCGTAACAGAATCGCAACGATTGATAGAACCAGGCATACGCGAGGTGTTCCTAGCGCGCGACCAGGACCCTGGGCTGCCAGGACTCCACCTCGGCCATGATCTCGGCGACCGGGCGCAACGTGGTCGCATCCTGCATCAATGCTGCCGCTGGCGGGAACAGGGACATGATCTTGTCGCGTTCCAGATAGCGTTCGATAATCCGCACCTGGATATGGGCTGCCCCCTCATAGATGCGAGGAACGCCGGCATCGCGGTAAATCCGGGAGATCGGCAGGTCGTGGACATAGCCGGTGCCGCCATGTAACAGCATCGCGTCAGCCGCCGCCCAGAGGCACGTTTCGCTGGCGATCAGTTTGGCAAGTGATGCCCAAACAAAGGTCAACTCATCGCCGGTGTCCTCGTGGCGGGCCGCCTTCTGCACCAGCGCGCAGGCAAGTTCCACCTGATGACGCATTACCGCAAGATGGTTGGCAACCATCGGAATCTGGTTGAGCGTCCGGCCAAACTGAACCCGTTCTGCCGTGTAGGCTTCCGCTTCATCAAGCGCTGACATGGCGATACCAGATGCCTGGGCGGCGATCCAGATGCGGGAATGCTCCAACGTTGCATTGATAACATCCCAGCCACGGCTGAATGTGCCGAGGATGGCATCTTCGCCGACAGTGACGTTCTCGAAGATGACATCACAGAGCGTCGAGCCGAATTGACCAATCTTGTTGTGCGGCTTCGGCACTTCGAACCCGGGAACATCCGGGCCGATCTCTACGAGGAAGACAGTAATACCTTCGCCACGCTCCTCGGTGGTGCCGGTGCGAGCGGCAAGAACAACCAGTCCGGCCCGATCAGCGTTGGTGATCCAGCGCTTGGTGCCGTTCAGCTTCCAGTTGCCGGCTGCTTCATCGCGGGTTGCGGTCAGCTCAATACCCTTGGCGTCGGAGCCACGTCCCGGTTCGCTCAAACCGAACGAGACAATCAGCTCCCCCCTGGCCATTGCCGGCAGATACTTCCGCTTCTGCTCTTCAGTGCCAAAGGTCCGGATCGGGAAGGCGGTCAGCGAATTCTGAACGAGAATCGAAAGGGCAAGTCCGGCATGACCGCGGGATAGTTCTTCGATAATCGCCATCTGGTCGACAGCGTCAAGTTGTCCACCGCCATACTCTTCCGGCGTGTCCATCGCCAGACTGCCAGTTTCGACACAGCGTTCCCAAAGCTCCTGTGGAAACAGATAGGGGTCTGCCTCAACGGCGGCAATGGCCCGCTGGAACGGTCCATCCGCCACAAACTGACGTGTCATCTCTCGAAGCTCATTCGACATTGAACGCTCCCTCTGCCCCCATAACGCCGGCACTGGCGCTGCTGCTTTCGTCCTTCGATTGTACGCGGATTTGCCGCGTACAGTCTCTCTAGTCCTTCCAGGCATCCCGATCAACGTCATCCAGCGGCCAGATCGGCCGGCGTACGCGCTGGAAGTTGAGGTTCGTCAGCGTGCCCGGTGTCCACCCTGGTGGATCACAGCGGATAATCTTCGAGGCAATCGGCTCGAAGCCGGCCAGGAAGTGGTTTTGCGACTTCAGGGCCACAATCTTGTACCGGCTGATGTCGACACCATGCAACACAAACAGCTCGGAATCAATCGTCTGGTTGCTTTCCGACCCGATGATCACATCGACATTGCCAATGACCAGCCGGGCCATCTTGCCGAGATTGCGGAGTCCGCCACGCCCCATCGGCGATGTTCCGATCATCTTGCCGTCGGTAGTGCACTTGACATAGGCATCCACCTCGACCGGTGCGCCGAGCATGTCCGGGTCGGTACGCCCGCCGATTTTCACTGGAATCGTCTTGCCGGGACCGGCTGCGTGCGCCTGGGCAGCTGTCACCGGATCGTAGACAAAGCCGAACACGCTGCCCGGCTGATCCGCCTCGATCAACGCCCGCAGCAAGTGGGTTCCATCACCAGGAGACCCACCACCAGGATTGTCGGAGATTTCAGCAATGACGACCGTGTTGCCTTCGGATGCCAGCGCATCCTGGATCGCCTCGGCCGGCAGCGGCAGGTTCGGCTTGAACCGTTCGCGCATCTCCCAGGCAGCTTCGGCAATATCCTCTGCGGCCCGCTTTGCCAGATCGGCGTCACCATCGGCAACGGCGATGACACTGGTCGAGATAATCGACACATCGGTATGCGGATAGCCATGGATGAACGCAACGTCCAGCAATCCACGGGATTCCCACTCCCAGCAACGCTCGTTCAGTTCGCGCACCGGACCATGAAAACTGGTGGTCGGGGCGATCATGATCGGTAGCACCGTGAGGTGCATAACCGGGTTCACTTCGCCACGCACAGTGCGGGCTGCAAGTTCGACTGCCTCATAGCCGCGCTCGTAGCCATCAACGTGCGGATACTCATGCACCGAAAGCAAGGCGGTCGCACTCTCGATCATCCGGTCGGTGGAGTGACAGTGCAGGTCCAACGTGGCCATCACCGGCATATCCGGGCCAACCAGCTCGCGCACTGCTGCCAGAATCATGCCTTCGATATCTTCATCCTGTTCAGCAGAGCCAGCGCCATGCAGTGACAGACAGACCGCGTCGATCTGACCTGCCTTGCGGATGCCGTCCAACAGGTTCCCAAGCATTGTTTCAATGGCCGCCTGCTCGATCGTGCCGGAAGGATGTGCGTCCGCTGCAAAGGTCGGCACGATCTCGAGGTCAAGCGCTTCACCAGCCGCGATCATGCCACCGAGGTAGTTCCGAACGCCCGAGTTGTGGCTGATGATCTCTTCGCCCGTCTCCCAGCCTTGCCGTTGAAACTCCTCTACTGGAGTCGGCGGACCAAACATGGTGTTCGTTTCGTGGACGATTGCGCCAATTGCTATTCGCATTCCCGAGGTTCCTTTCCGGTCGATCATTCGCTCCGCTCATCTTAGGGCATTGCGAAGCGGTCCGGACTCAACTAGAGTGTTGCCCGCCGAGAGGTGACCAATGTGGAAAAGAAGGGCAGAAGGAACGGCAATGGCAACGTCCTATGATGCAATCGTCGTCGGCCTTGGAGCGATGGGTAGCGCGACCGCATACAAACTGGCAAAGCGTGGCCAGAAGGTGCTGGGAATCGACATGTTCCAGCCCGGGCACACCAACGGCTCTTCCCACGGCCACCACCGCATGATCCGGAAATCTTCGTTCCGTGATGACGGCTATGTCCCGTTAGCTGCCCGGGCATTCGAACTCTGGGATGCACTGGAGCAAGAAACGGGCCGCGATCTGTTGCGGATTCTCGGCGAAGTACGCCTTGCGTACCCACGCGAAGAGATCGACTGGCAGGTCAACGGTATGGTCGAACTGCTTGATGAACAGTCGCTCGGCGAACGATTCCCCGGCTTCCGGCTCCACGAGGGCATGATCGCCACCTACGAAGCCGACGCGGGATTCCTGCGGCCGGAAGCCTGCATCGAGGCGCATCTGGAGTTGGCAGCGAAGTACGGCGCCGACCTGCACTATGGGGAAGAGGTAACCGGCTGGTCAGCAGATGGCGATGGCGTGCGGGTTACGACCAGCAGCGGCAGCTACACCGCCGGTCAGCTGGCGATCACCACCGGCCCCTGGGCGACCGAACTGCTGGCGGACCTGAACCTGCCGGTCAGTATCATGCGCATTGTGAACGGCTATTTTGAGCCATCTCGTCCCGACTGGTGGACGGCAGAGCAGGGTGCTCCGGACTTCCTGTTGAGTGTGCCGGAAGGTAACTACTACGGCATGCCGTCAGTCGATGGCATTGGTCTGAAAATCGGCCGGCATGAGAATGGCGAAATCACCACTGCCCGGACGATTCGCCGCACGATCGACGAACGCGAAATCGACATGCTCCGCAACGTGCTGGATCTTTACATGCCCGGAGCAAGCGGCAGGGTGATCCAGTCGGTCACCTGCATGTACACCAACTCGGTCGATGACGATTTCATCGTCGACCATCATCCGGATCATCGCAACGTCGTGATCGGCTGCGGATTCTCCGGGCGGGGTTTCAAGTTTTCGGGAGTAGTCGGGGAGATTCTGACCGAACTGCTACTGGATGGTCAAACTCGCCATGACATCGAGTTCATCTCCTACAGCCGGTTTGACCAGCGTTAGGAGACACGCCAGGATTGTGCCGAACGATCCCAGATAAGCGTTCCGGATGGTGCCGCCGGCAGATCCAGGTCAAAGAGCTGAAGCCAGGCGTCGCCAGGAATCGTCAGATCCAAGGCAACCCGCAACTCACGACCTCCGGACGTGATCGTTGTGCCACCGACCTGGGCAACACTGTTGGATTTCTTGCTGTTCCGGTGTCGCATTGCGGACCTCCTTCTCTCTGACGAGCCGTTCGCCGGCATCTGTCTGAAAGACGACAGTTTGGGCACGAAAGTTCCCCGATAAAGGCAGTGGCCCCGACCAGCAAAGATCGGGGCCACTGAGGGGTGTGGGGAGGAGAAAAGTAGAAAACTACAGAAGCTACGAGAATCGCAGCGCAGGATCGGTGCTGATCCCGGCAAGTGCCTCGCCCCGCCGGATGAGCGCCAGTCCCATTCGCCGGCGAATACCTCTCCGCCGGCCGCTACCGGAGTGAGGCATCGTTGCCTCACCTGGTCGCCAGGCGCGCGCTCGTTCGGCTTCGGCCAATAATGCACGGGAGCGCTCCAGGCCATCCCCTGCGTCAAACATCCACATCACGGCTGCGACCCTTTCCGCTTAGACGGTATTCCTCGTTGAATGAGGCCTCGGTGCCTCTAACCGTCTTTGTGCCGGTAACGAGTTACATTATACGAATTCTCCGTAACTCATGCAAGCTATTTTACTGGTTATTTTGACATCTATTCCGTACATGCGTTCGCTTTTGTGCTTGCGCATATCCTTTCCTGAGAGAACGCTAAGAGGCGAACGTACGCAATTGTTCGTATAGTTGACAGAAAGACAA
>CAZRNC010000036.1:0-13127 GCA_964601285.1 uncultured Thermomicrobiales bacterium
GGATACAGTAGCAGCAGTATCCTTAACATCCTTGTAATATAACGAAAATTTCGTTATCATGGTGAAATGGAAGCGATAGAGAACCCTGCCCAGCGGATAATCAGGCGATTTGGTGGCCAGAGCGCGCTAGCTGCTCTGCTGGGTAAACGACAAAGCACGATTGAATATTGGGCGAAGACGGGGCGGGTGCCCGCGCAATGGCAAGTCCCGCTGATGTCGCTCGCCAGACAGAGAGGGGTCATTTTGGAAGCAAAAGACTTCGTGGAAGCCAACGCCCACCCAATCAAGCCAGCCGAGGGCAAACTCGGTATCCTGCTCGTCGGCCTCGGGGCCGTCGCATCAACGTTCATTGCCGGCGTCGAGCATGCCCGCCGTGGCACCGCCCGGCCGGTCGGTTCGCTCACCCAGATGGGTACCATCCGGCTCGGTAAACGCTCAGAGGGTAACGCACCGCTCATCAAGGATTTCGTTCCGCTTGCCGATCTCGACGACATCGTCTTCGGAGCCTGGGATCCGTTCCCGGACAATGCCTACGAAGCAGCCATCAAGTGTGGCGTTCTCGATCGCCACGAACACATCGAGCCGATTGCCGACTTCCTGAAGTCGATCGAGCCAATGACTGCCGCGTTTGACCAGTACTACGTCAAGCGCCTTGATGGGCCGAACGTCAAGAGTGGTCCGATGATGGCCCAGGCAGAACAGATTCGCGAAGACATCCGCAACTTCAAGGCCGCCAACGGTTGCGACCGCCTGGTGATGGTCTGGTGTGCGTCGACCGAAATCTTCATGGAGGCAGGCCCGGACCACAAGGACCTCGAGAGCTTTGAAGGAGCGCTCAGCGACAACGACGCAACGATTGCCCCCTCGATGCTCTACGCCTATGCCGCGTTGATGGAGAAAATCCCCTTCGCCAACGGCGCTCCCAATCTGACGGCCGACATTCCGGCGCTGCATGACCTGGCAGTTGCCAACGGCGTGCCGATCTGTGGCAAGGACTTCAAGACCGGCCAGACACTGATCAAAACCGTCCTCGCGCCGATGCTCAAGGCTCGCATGCTTGGTCTCGCCGGCTGGTACTCGACCAATATTCTCGGCAACCGCGACGGCGAAGTGCTCGACGATCCGGAAAGCTTCAAAACCAAGGAAGAAACGAAGCTCGGCGTTCTCGAACATGTCTTGCAGCCTGATCTCTATCCCGAGCTGTATGAGGACGCCTATCACAAGGTTCGGATCAACTACTATCCACCCCGTGGCGACAACAAAGAGGGTTGGGATAACATCGACATCTTTGGCTGGCTCGGCTATCCGATGCAGCTGAAGATCGACTTCCTCTGCCGCGATTCCATCCTCGCCGCGCCGCTCGTGCTCGACCTGGCGTTGTTCATGGACCTCGCCCACCGGGCCGGTATGTCTGGCATCCAGGAGTGGCTCTCGTTCTACTTCAAGAGCCCACAGCACGCAGAGTCGGTCTATCCGGAGCACGACCTCTTCATCCAGCAGATAAAGCTCAAGAACACCCTGCGCTGGATGATGGGCGAAGACCAGATCACCCACCTCGGCCAGGAGTACTACCAGGAAGAAGAGTAGGGATCAATTCACCGCGACACCAACAGGGCGAGGCAAATGCCTCGCCCTGTTGGTGTTTGCTGAAGGAACGTAGATTCTCCGCTAGGGGCCGGATGCTTCCTGCGGTGACCCGGACACGCGACGACGCTCAGCATCATCGGCAGAATGTGCCCACTTGAAGAACGCCATGCCGGCAACCCAGAGGAAGAAACTCCCAACACCGACCCACATCAGCAGACCGCCGACTTCCTGATCGGTCTGCAACGACATGCCCCACAAACGGAACGGCGCAAGCGTGTACTCGTGATAGATCGGAGGGTTGGTCAACGTAATCGCCGCCCCGACGATCTGGCCAGGCACGGTGTTCGCCATGAGATAAAGCATCTTCATGGCGTTGCTCATTTCGCCATATTCGCGGCCCGAAGCAAGCACCGGCCACCAGACGATCAGGGCAGTACCCATCAAGCCCAGATGAGCGCCAATATGCACGAATTCATTTCGCAGAATCAGGTTGTAGAGAACCGGCAGATGCATGAACGAGAAAAAGAAGTTAAAGATAAAGAATGCCGTCAGCGGTCGGGTGACGAATCGCCAGGCTGTCCAAAGACGGCCCGTTGACGCGAGCGCCTTCACCATGCCCAATGGCAGCCCCAGCAGCAGCAACGGTGGCCCGACAATCGAGAGCAGAATGTGCTGCACCATGTGCATCGTCAGGAGATAGTCAGCCCAGGCATCTACTGGAGAAAGCAGTGCCAGCACGAACGCAGCCAGACCCAGCACAAAGTAGGTCTGCTGGCGAGTGGAAACAATCTCTTCGCCGGGATGCTTTGCCCGTTCGAGCCGAATCCACCGGAAATACAAAAAGCCGACAACCAGAATGCCAACCGTAACGGTTGGTTCCAGTTGCCAGCTTAGAAAACTGGGGTTCTCAACAAAGTGAAATGGAACGAGCATGGCAAAGGGGTTCCCGGTACTCCACAACGAAAGGGCGGGTTAGGTTAGTTCTCCGAACATCGCCATAATCGCCAGGGAAATACCTAGCGCCATGAACACTCCGGAGGCGAACATCAACGTATAGAGCTTATGGTCAGGCTTGAGATGCATGTAGTAGGCAACGACCAGAATGAACTTGATCGTACCCAACAGCAGCAGAAGCGGCAGCAGAATACCACTCAACGCATCGATGTAGACAATGGCCACCTCAACAGCGGTGATCACAGTGAGGATCACACCGATCTTGACATACTCCTGCCAGGAAGGGTGGTGGACCTCTGCCTCGGTATTTGCCGCCATACTGTTACTCCATCCTCAGGACTCTCCGAAACCGCCCGGTTTCGTCTGGTGACGTCTACTTATGCTTCGACCAGGTACACGATGGTAAAGATGATGATCCAAACAATATCGACAAAGTGCCAGTACAAACCAGCCATTTCCACGTTGAGACTCTTCGCCGGCGTCACCAGCCCCTGTTTGAATGAGGCAAAGAGCAGGCTCAGCAACCAGATCACACCGATGAAGACGTGGGTGCCATGGAAACCGGTGAGCAAGAAGAACGATGATCCGAAGATACTGCTCTGTGGGCTCAACCCGGCATGATAGAACTCGGTGAACTCATAGATTTGTCCGCCAAGGAATATACACCCCAACAGCGCAACCGCAGCCAACCACACGCGGAAGCGTGGCATGTTGCCCTTTTGCAGTGCCCCCAGTGCCAACACCATGGCCAGCGAGCTCATCAGCAGCACAAAGGCACTGACCGATGTGAACGGGATGTCGAAGATGTCTTCCGGGAACGGTCCAACGGTTGCTCGCCCGTGAGCCACCAGGTAGACCGTGATGAGCGCTCCAAAGAACATACAGTCGGATGCCAGGAACGTCCACATCGCGACTTTGCGGTTGTCCAACCCGGTGCTGGTTGGGTGCTCGATTACGTGGTTCGCGGCCATCCCGCACTTCCTTCTTCCGTACGCGCCCGGTGCGCGCTACGACCCCTCAACAGGTCCCCGAACGCGCTAGGCGTGATCTCCCTCGCCGACTGCCGGCTCAAGCGCCCAGCCCCAGATTCCGATCAGTGACATGGCAAGACCGACAAAGGACATCGCCCAGGTAAAGATGAACCCTGCGAAGATCAGCGTAATGCCCAGCGCTGCGACAAACGGCCAATAGGATGTGTTCGGCATGTGGAAGTCGTCAGCGTGTTCTTCGCCGTGTTCCTCATGATGGTCTTCACCTTCATGGGCATACACTTCCGGATACTTCTCGGTCCACAGCGGGATGCGGCTCGGAACTGACGGGATCACATCAAAGTTATGCGCCACGGGCGGAGAGGATGTCTTCCACTCCAGCGTTGCCGCGTCCCACGGGTTGTCCTCTGCGCGCTCGCCCAATGCAGCGGTGATGTAGACATTAATAAGGAAGACAAGGAACCCAAGGGCGATAATGAACGAACCAAGCGTCACGAACATGTTCCAGAATTCCCAGTTGAGGCCGTCGCCGTAGGTGTAGATACGACGGGGCATACCAACTGCACCAAGCCAGTGCATCGGGAAGAAGGTGGCGTTGAAACCGATGAGCATCAGCCAGAACTGGAGTTTGCCCAGTCCTTCGTTCAGTAACTTGCCGGTGAACTTGGGCCACCAGAAATAGATACCGGCGAAAAGACCAAGCACGCTACCACCGAACAACACGTAGTGGAAGTGAGCCACCACGAAGTAGGTGTCCTGGTGCTGGGAGTCGACCGGAGGACTGGCGTGCATAACACCGGATAGTCCACCAATAATGAACATGGAGACGAAGCCGATTGAGAAGAGCATGGCCGTCGAGAACCATAACGACCCGCCCCACATTGTGCCGACCCAGTTAAAGATCTTCACACCGGTAGGTAGCGCAATCAACATCGTTGCGATAGCGAACACCGAGTTCGGCACCGGACCAAGGCCAACGGTGAACATGTGGTGAACCCACACACTGAACCCGAGGACAGCGATGGCTATACCGGCAAACACGACAGCGGTGTAACCAAAGAGCGGTTTTCTGGAGAACGTTGGAATCACTTCTGAAACGATACCGAATGCCGGCAGAATCAGAATGTACACCTCGGGATGACCGAACACCCAGAAGAGATGCTGCCAGAGAATCGGCATTCCACCCATTTCAACTACGAAGAAGTTGGTGCCAAACCAGCGGTCGAACATCAGCAGCGTAACCGCAACGGTCAGCGCCGGGAATGCCATAAAGATGAGGACCTGGGTAATCATCGTCATCCAGACGAAGACCGGCAGTTTCATCATCGTCAGGCCGGGTGCACGCATATTGAGAATCGTGACAAAAAAGTTGAACGATGCGGCCAGCGATGAGAGACCGAGCACCTGGATACCAAGTACCCAGTAGTCAACACCCAGACCCGGGGAGTAGGCGATGCTGGTGAGGTTTGCATAGGCAAACCAGCCTGCGTCCGGCGCTCCACCGTGAATCCAGCCGAAGTTCAGCAAAATCGCGCCGAACAGCAGCACCCAGTAGGAGAACGCATTCATTCTCGGGAACGCAACATCTCGCGCACCGATCATCAATGGGACCAGCAAGTTGAAGAAGGCAGCCGATAGTGGCATCACCGCCAGGAAGATCATGGTGGTGCCGTGCATCGTGAAGAGCTGGTTATAGGTTTCAGCCGAGACAAAGTCGTTGTTCGATGTCGAAAGCTGAACCCGGAGCAGCAGCGCCTCAATACCGCCGATCGCAAAGAACGACAACGCCGTCACCAGATACATCAGTCCGATCCGCTTGTGATCGACGGTTGTAATCCAGCTCCAGATTCCTCGCGGCTCATTCGATGAGTCGTGGATCTTCTTCAGGTCATCGATATGTTGTACCTGTGTCGCCATCTCTGCTTCTCTCTGGCTAGAGTATCCGGACTCGAAACACTCCCACGCGTAACCCGGGCCTGGTCTATTCCTCGTCGGCCCCCGCCGTCAGGAATGCGACCAGATTCAGGATTTGCGTTTCGTTCAGGTTCATGTTCGGCATGCCCGTGCCTGGCTTGATAGCCGGAGGATTCTCCAACCATGCCGCCAGATTCTCCGGGGTGTTTTCAAGGACGCCGGCGATGGTGTCATGCTCCCAATAGTTCGTCAGCTCCGGCCCGACCACACCCTGGGCAGTCGTTCCCTCTACAGTGTGGCAAGCAGCACACATTGTGACGATGAGTTGTTCACCAGCGGCCGGGTCGCCGCCTTCTTCAGGCGGTGCCAGTTGTGTCGCTACCCAATCATCAAATTCCTGCTGGGTTTCAGCGACAACCGAGAGCAGCATGTTGTAGTGGGCAAGGCCACAGAACTCGGCGCATTGCCCAAGGTAGGTCCCCGGCTCATCCGCCTCTATCCACATGTGGTTTTCCTGGCCCGGCACAGCATCAACCTTGCCGGCGAGCTGCGGCACCCAGAAGGAGTGGATGACGTCACCGGAATGCAAGCGGATATCCACCCGGGTGTTCACCGGAATATGGAGCGCATTGGTAGTGGATACACCGAGGTCGGGATAGTTGTATTCCCAGAAGAACTGGTGCCCGGTCACATCGACCCGCAACACATTCTCGCCTTCAGGGATCTCGGCAAGTTCAGAAATAATCTGAAGGGTTGGAACAGCAATGATGGCCAGAACAACAGCCGGAACAACTGTCCAGATGATCTCCAGCTTGTTGTTGCCATGAACCGGAACCGGCCGGCCATGCGCCGTTTTCGGTTCCCCACGGAACTTGAAGATGGCATAAACAAGCGCACCCTGAACCAGAATGAAGACGATAACTGCACCCCACCAAATCAGGGCGTAGACATCGTTAATTCTGGCGGTGTTAGGACCTGCTGATTCAAGAGTCGTTTGGGCGTAGTCATCCGCACCATAACACGACGTCAGTAGCGCACCCATAAGGGTGACCAAGACAATCGCGACGACCCTTCCCGGGACGTGACGCAACATCCCTGTTTTCCTTCCCCCAAGACGCTGGTTTCCCCCCGAAAAGACGCAATGGTGGGACGTGCCTAACTTGGCAGCTAGTCTAGCACACATTGTGAAAGTATCCACAACAGGCTGTGACGATCTGACAAACTGGCAGCGAGGGCGATTTGCGACCCGGCGGAAACCGATCTAAAGTTGCGCAAAGTGACAACCATCCGTTTCAAACCACCAAACGATGGAAAGGAACAGCCAATGCCGGTAGCAGCAAGCGGAATGCGGGTCGGGCTGGCCACGGGGTCGAGCTGGCCATGGCCAGACCTGGTTCCCTTCTGGGAATGGGGTGAATCGCTCGGCTACGACTCCCTCTGGATGACCGACCACATCCTGAGCGAACGCTATGACACCAGCAGCGGCACTACCCAACCGGCCGATCCGAGTGCGCTCGCACCGACAACCCCGATGATGGAGGCCTGGACACTCCTTGGCGCAACCGCTAGCCGCACAAACCGGGTCCAGGTAGGAACGCTGGTCTCGCCAGTCACCTTCCGGCTGCCGGCGATGCTGATCAAGCAGGCAATCACCGTCGACCAGATCACCGGAGGCCGGTTCACCCTTGGCATCGGTGCCGGCTACACCGAGCGCGAACACCTTGCCTGGGGGCTGCCCTATCCACCCGCACGGGAACGGGTCGAGATGGTCCGCGAGACGCTCGAGATGCTCCGGGAGCTGGAATCCAATGAATACACCACCTATAACGGAAACCTGTACCAGTTGGACAACGCACCATTCGAACCCCGGCCGGTGAACGGCAAACTGCCGGTGATGATCGGCGCGACCCGGCCGGCAATGCTCCGGCTCACAGCGAAGTTTGCAGATGCCCTCAATGTTGCCGGAAGCTACAACTTCGTCCACGAACGGTTCGCCGCGTTGGACGAAATCTGCAAGGAAGTTGATCGCGATCCGGCAGAGATCAGCCGCACCGTCGGCGTGTTCTATGCGCCGGTTGATCCGCTGTCGTCGGTCGACCGGGCACTCCATGTGCTGGAACGCTACCGGGAAGCCGGCGCTCAGGAAGTCGTCTTCGGTGCAAGGCTGCATCATCGCGAGGTGATCGAACAACTCGCAGGACATTTGGAGAAGGTTTAGAAATCTATGAAACTGGTTACCCGCACGCTCGTCGCCCTGCTGGTTCTCACGGTGTTGCTACCGGCGCTGCCGGCTGCCGGCCAGAGCAATGGTGGCGAGCCACAACTGGCGGTCGAAGTAATACAGGATGGATTCGACCTGCCGATCTTTGTCACCCATGCCGGCGATGAACGGTTGTTTGTCCTGGAAAAAGCGGGCGTGATCAAGATCATTGAAAACGGTGAAACGCTGCCGGAGCCGTTCCTGGACATCCGGCATCTGGTACACGCCGAACAGTTCGAACAGGGATTGTTCGGGTTGGCCTTCCACCCGGAATACGAAACCAACGGCATCTTCTATGTCTCTTACAGCCCGCCACCCAACGGGCGGCAGTTCATCATGGAACGTTATCTGCGATCGGAAGAGGACCCGAACAAGGCCGACCCGGAGAGCGGTACGATTCTGCTGGATATCTATCATGAGGGCGTCAATCACTACGCCGGCATGCTCGCCTTCGGGCCGGATGGCTACCTCTATGTCTCCACCGGCGACGGTGGCGGCGCATACGACCCGCTGAAGAACAGCCAGGACCTCTCGAACCTGCTGGCGGCGATCCTGAGACTGGATGTTGACGGTGGCGAGCCATACGCCATTCCGCCGGATAATCCGTTTATCGGTGTGGAAGGTGCCCGCGACGAAATCTGGGCATGGGGGCTGCGCAACCCGTGGCGCTTCAGCTTCGACCCGGTCACCGGCGACATGTTCATCGGCGATGTCGGGCAGGAGACCTGGGAAGAGATCAACCACTATCCAGCTACCTCCCCCGGCGGCAAAAACTTTGGCTGGTCGCAGGTCGAAGGGTTCGATTGTAACCAGTTCATCCCTGATTGCGACCCGTCGCTCTACGTTCCACCGGCCATTGCGATCCGCAATGGCTATCCGGACGCCTGCTCGATCACCGGCGGCTATGTCTATCGCGGTGATCAGATGCCATCGCTCTACGGCCGCTATCTTTTCGGCGACTTTTGCTACGGCAACATCTGGGCGATGGATGGAGTCGATGGCGGATGGGACTACGAGCTGGTGCTGCCAACTGCGGTGAATATCAGCTCGTTTGGCGAGGATGTTCACGGCGAGATCTACATCACCGATCTTTACATCGGCCGCATCTACAAGATCGTTGAGCAGGAAGGAAACCCGCAGCCGATCCTCACCGCGCTGGATCCTTCAGCACTGCCAGCCGGCAGTGAGACCTGCATTGTTTCGCTGCGCGGCTCCAACCTGCGGCCGGAATCGACAGTCCATCTCAACGGAGAGCCACGCGAAACCCGCATGGCCACCCCGACCACCCTCGAATTCAGGATTCTTGGAAACGATCTCAACAATCCGGAACCTATCCAGGTCAGCGTGGTGACGCCGGGCGCGGAAGCGTCCGAGCCGATTGAGTTGACGGCCCTTGAGGGTGTAGTTGCCGGCGGGGCAATCGCCAACACCTGGTCACGAACTGACCTGCCGGTGCGCGATGGCGATGTCAGCCGCACCTGGATCTGGGGGCCAGAAGGGCTGTTCTGTGCTGCCGGCGAGGAGTATGCCGATGCGCCGGGTGGCGTGCGCACCGTGCAATATTTCGACAAGGCACGTATGGAAATCAACAACCCGGATGGTGATCCAGATTCCATCTGGTATGTCACCAACGGTCTGCTGGTTGTCGAGATGATTACCGGCCAGGTGCAGATGGGCGACACAACATTTGAGCCACGCGAGCCGGCCGAACTGAACGTTGCCGGCGATCTGGACGATGAAACCGGTCCGACCTACCAAACGTTCGCCGGGCTGCTGGACGCGGAACCGCTGGCGGTTGGGACGACCATCACCCAAACAATCAATCGCGCCGGCGAGGTTGGCGATGACCCTGCCCTGGCGGAATACGGCATTCAGGCGGTGCAGATCGCACCAGAAACCGGGCATGTTGTGGCAGCGCCGTTCTGGGAATTCATGAACTCTAGCGGAATGGTTTCGGTTGACGGTTCACTCAGCAACGATCGATTGTTTGAAAATCCATACTACGCCACCGGCCTGCCAGTCAGCGAAGCGTATTGGACAACCGTTCGGGTGGCAGGAACCGAAAAGCCCGTCCTGGTCCAGGCCTTCGAACGACGGGTGCTGACCTACACACCTGCTAACCCGGACGGCTGGAAGGTCGAACTGGGCAACGTCGGGCTGCACTACTACTTCTGGCGCTACGAGACCTATCCATACCGCGAGGCGTGGCAATAGGGAAGCGATACCGCGATGCGTGAGGGGTATTCACCCCTCACGCATCTAGTTAAGCGAATTCCAATTGAGAGTGCACCAAGTCTATTTTGTCATCTCGACCGAAGCGGAGAGATCTCGTCCGACCAGCTTGATGCCGTGCTGACCAGGTTCGGCGAACGATTTCGAGAAACAGTCCCGTTCGCCAACGTTCCGATCACGTTCGCAAGACCGCTGACGAGATTTCTCCACTTCGGTCGAGATGACAAGAAGAAGGTCGCGATGAAAGATGTAGCCAGTCCCCCCTGTCTTACCTTGATGCGAATGGGGCAGTTGTAATTCACACTCACGCATCGTCCTTCGCCGACTTCCGTTCGGCGATCCACTCCAGAGCGTCGCGATTGGCCCGGGCGAGTGTCCTGCCATGCCACGCGTCGCCCAGGTAGTAGTTTCCCGGGCCAATCAGTGTGAGCCGGCCATTCTTGATGAGCTGGTTCAGCAGCACCTCACCGCCGTTCAGAATCAGACGTGAATCAGCGGCGGCCAGGGCTGCGGCATAGCGCACCATCACATTGGTAATGCTGACGCCGAGATCATCAACGCCACGTAGCCGGATGATCACGACCGCATGTTTTGTCGTTAGCGACACCTTTGGCAGTTGGCTTTCCAACGCATTGGCGCTGGCAAAGAAGAGGCTGCCATATGGTTGGAGAATCAACACCTCGCCAGGAGCAACCGTCTCCGGCGGCGTGGTTTCCATCCGGTGACCATCCTCATCCAGCACCAACTGTTTGATGATAATCCGGTTGGACTGCTCCACGACAAACAGAATGACCGCCAGACCGACCCCGACAAGCACAGCAAACTGCACAGGCATCAGCATTGTCAGCGCGAAGGTCGTAATTAGCACTGACGCCTGCACCTGCCCGGTCTTGACAACCGAGGTGATCTCGGCCGGCTTGATCGTGCCGAATCCGATCACCATCAACAGCCCTGCCAGTGCCGGAAACGCGACATAACCTACTGCGTCAGCGAACACGACAACGATGATCGCCATCACACCGCCGGCAATCAGCAACGCAACCCGCGTCTGTGCGCCGGCCTGTGCGGTCAACGCAGTCGCCGACATCGAGCCACTTGCCGGCATGCCCTGAAAGATGCCGGAGAGGATGCTGCCTGCGCCCTGGGCAGCGAAATCACGGGAAGGATTCGCCCGGCTGCCATCCGGGTTTGGGAACGCAGCACAAACTCCAGCACCCTGCACCAGTGCAACAAACGCAATCGCTACTGCAGGAACGATCAGATAGGGGACATCTGACAGAATCGGAAGGGTGGGCCATGGCAGCGAGTTGGTAAGCGAAGAGACATCGCCAACCTTGGCAATTTCGCGGTCCCGCCACTCAAACCCGAGCGCCATAACGGAGCCAATGCCTACCGCCACTACCAGCCCCAGCGCACCAAGGCGCGTCCGCATTAGCACAACGATCAGCACCAGTGTCACAACGCCGACCAGCAACGTTGGCACATCAACTTTCCAGAAGTTCAGCATGAGGTCAAACGTCCGGAGAATCCGGTTTGCACCACGCGCATCGTAGCCGGTGAAGTTGCCAAGTTGCCCGAGGATGGTGTTGACACCGACACCACTGATGAAGCCAACCATCACTGCTCGCGGTACAAAA
The DNA here is from genome assembly GCA_964601285.1 of uncultured Thermomicrobiales bacterium. Classification (GTDB taxonomy): domain Bacteria; phylum Chloroflexota; class Chloroflexia; order Thermomicrobiales; family CFX8; genus CAYWXR01. Next base: position 11,574 of record CAZRNC010000036.1, read on the forward strand.
CGCAGCAGCGCGCCGGCTCGCAGGAGACCGGCCAGCACCATGATGACACCGGTCATGATCGCCAGCGTGAAGAGCGCCCGGGCCGGATCCGGACGCGAACCAAGGTTGGCATCCGCCACGATGATTGCTGTTGCACCGGTCACCTGAACCGTCAGCAGCGTCGTGCTGGAGAACATCGCTCCGCCGATGGTTCCGTAGAGGTAGCCATACAGCCCAGCGAGCGGATTGACGCCAGCCAGCACGCCAAGCGCCAACCCGTCGGGCACGCTCTCGACACCCAGCACAATGCCGGCCACCGCGTCCTTGCGGAACGTCTTGCGATTGATCCGCGGCCGCATTTTCAGTGCCGATCGCAGCCGATGCTCACCGCCAGGTTCGGTTGCAGGAGGTTGCTCCGGTTCAGCGTCCATAAACGTGACATACTACGCGACCGGTTACCGGCTCACAAGCCCTGATCGTATGGCACTTCGATGGCTACTCGCTGCGTGGCAACACTTCGAATGTCGCAGTTTCGGCCGGTGAGGCTTCACCTTCCGGAGTCATGAACACACTGTCGCCATATTTCGCGCGGCAGGCTTTGCTCACCAGCTTGGCTTCGGCAAGATTCGAGACATGCCGGACGGTGACCGGCACGCTGAGGCCATCGACCTGCAACGACCCTGCCGGCTGCACTTCGAGGTTCCGGGTCCAGTCCCGGCCCATGCCGCCACCGGAGCGGATGTAGAGACTGTCGCCGACGGGGGTGATCCAGATGATGACATCGGCGGGGTTCCCGGTCTTGCGGCCGTAGGTTGTCAGGGTGACCTCGCGAGCATCGGCTGCCTGATTGAAGATGGACGATTCAAACACCGGAACCGGGCCTGCCTCAAAGGTAGCAGTCTCGATCGGCAGCACCTGGTTCTCATGTTCAAGTTCGAGGGTGGTTCCGTACTTTTCCGATCGGGCCAGTGACACACGTCGCGCTTCCGCCATATCATCCAGATGCCGTGCGGAGAAGGAAACGTCGAGGCCATCGAAATGCAGGACGCCGCGTCTATTCTCTGCCAGATTCTGCGTCCAATCCCTGCCCATGCCAGCCCTTGAGTAGATAAACAGCCGACCATCCATCGGCGTAATCGAAATCGTGATGCGGTGGGGTTTGCCGGTCACTCGCCCGAATGTCGTGAGTTCGACATTCTGCGCCTCACGTGCCGCATCAAGCACGGCAGGATCTATGCTGTTCGTCATACCATGACTTCCTTCCAGTTATTGATTTGCATATACACCAGTGTAGCCGACGGATTGCCAGGAACCGCGTCGATTGACGCATCAGGTGCTACACTGGGTATCAACGTTTTGTCAAGTTGTTGACCGCAGCCGGCCTCCGGAGAGGGGCGGTCGCCAATGGATTCAACACGAGCAAATTCCATCTCCAGCCCCGCCGTCCCGCCTGCAGTCGGGCGTGAACGCGAACAGGCCGGGTTGTTCGCCGCGCTCCAGGCAGCCACCGAGGGTCAGGGGAGTCTGGTCTTCATTGGTGGTGAAGCCGGTATTGGCAAGACGACCCTCGTCGAC
>CAZRNC010000037.1:0-13107 GCA_964601285.1 uncultured Thermomicrobiales bacterium
AAAAGCAACCTGCTCGACGCTGCATGCGAGAAGATCGGCCGCGATCCGGCGACGATTATGCGCTCGGTCTGGCCGGCGCAGAACCAGTTGACTTCGGTCGACACCTTCCGTACTTATGTCGAGACCTTCTATGCGGCAGGGTTCCGCGACTTCCTCTTCGGCTGGCCGCCGGATGAAGCGGGCGAAGAGGTCATGCGCGAAGTGGCCCGCACGGTTATCCCCGAGTTTCGCGAGCGAAGCTGATCGCAAGACCGTTCGAGAAGGTTGATAGAATCGAATGAGTGTCCTACTACATTTCATTTCGAGAGGGAGGCAAGCATGACCACATTGCAGGGCAAAAACGTCGCCATGGTACTGGCTGCGAATTTTGAGGATTCCGAGGCGATCGATCCGAAGAACTATCTTGAGGAGCGCGGCGCAACCGTCACCGTTATCGGGCTTGAGCGCGGCACGATTGAGGGCAAAAAGGGCGGCACGCTTGAGGCCGGCACGACCTTCGACGATGTCCAGGTCAGTCAGTTTGACGCACTGGTCGTTCCTGGTGGAGGCGCCCCGGAAAACCTGCGAATTCATGACAACGCGGTAGCGTTTACCCGGGACTTCGCCAACAGTGGCAAGCCAGTCGCTGCGATCTGTCATGGCGCACAACTGTTGATCTCGGCAGATGTTGTCCGCGACAGGACGATCACCTGCGTGAACAAGATCCGCGATGATGTGACGAACGCCGGTGCGAATTATGTCGACGAAGCGTTGGTGGTGGATGGCAACTTCATCACGTCGCGGGTTCCGGGTGATCTGCCGGTCTTTAACGAAGCCATCGCCGATAGCCTGGCCAAGGTCGCAGTCGGCGATTAGCAGTCCCGGCGGAGATTTCATAGACCAAAATAACAGGCCGCGAGCAGAATGCTCGCGGCCTGTTTCCCCCTAAGCCCCCGGGTGTTACTTGTTGGTCAGGCGCGGGTCGAGCGCATCGCGGAGTCCGTTGCCCATCAGGTTGATGGCAAACACCGTGATGTAAATCGCCAGACCGGGGAAGATCGCCAGTGATGGTGAGCGGATCCAGACACGCTGTGCGGTCGTCAGCATATTGCCCCAGGAGGGTGTTGGTGGACGAATACCCAGACCGAGATAGCTGAGTGCCGCCTCGGTCAGGATCAGTCCGGGAACGGCCAGCGACGCCCAGACGATCATCACCGGCAGCACGTTTGGCAGAACGTGGCGAATGATCAGCCGATTGTCCTTGGCACCCATAACCCGGGCTGCTTCGACGAACTCGCGGTTACGGATGGCGATGACTTCGCCACGGATGAGCCGCGATAGCACAACCCAGGCGACTGCTGCGATCAGTCCCGCCAGCATTAACGGCCCCATGACGAACATGGTCGCCACCAGCAGCAGCAGGAAGATCGTCGGAATCGCCAGCACCATATCGACGAAGCGCATCAGGATGCTGTCCAGCCATCGCCCGTAGAACCCGGCCGTCAGGCCAACCATCAACCCGATCGTCACCGCGCCGAGAACGGCAAGCCCGGCGACGCCGAGACTCACCCGCGCACCATAGGCAAGACGGGTGGCAACATCACGGCCAACGTCATCGGAACCGAGCAGGTGACCGTTTTCGCCGACACCGGAATAGGCAGTCATCAGACTTTGCTGCGACGGCGTAAATCCGGTAATGTACCGCGAGATCAGCCCTGCCCCGAGCGCGATAGCGACAATGACGATCATCACGGCCAGGCCGAGCATCGCCAGCTTGTTCTGCCGGAACCGGCGCCAGGCCATGCTGGCGAACGTTCGCCGCGCACCGAGTTGGGCGAGCGTTCGTGCCGGGGCTACGGGTGTAGAGTCCACTTTCTGACCTGTGCTCATGCGCTTCTCCTCATCGTCCTGCTGCGCAGGCCAGCGCTGTGTTTCCGGTTAACAGTGGGAGATTCAAACGTGTGGTTCATGTTCATCTCTCCTATTCCAACCGGATCCGTGGATCAAGCAAGCTATAGACGACATCGGCAATCAGGTTGCCGAGGATAACCAGGAAACTGACGAAGACCACAATACCCATTACCATGGTGTAGTCCTTGCCGATGGCCGAGTTGAACGCCAGCCGGCCGACTCCCGGCCAGTTGAAGATCTGCTCAATCACCAGCGACCCACCAAAGAGGTCGGGAATCGCAATGCCGAGCAACGTCACGAGTGGCAGTACTGCGTTTCGCAGGCCATGCCGGAAAATGACGATCCGCTCGCGAAGGCCCTTGGCGGTTGCCGTTCGCATGTAGTCCTGGTTGAGAACTTCAAGCATCTGGGCACGGATGTAACGTGTCCAGGCCGCAGTCTGAACGAATGCAAGGGTCGTAGCCGGCAGAATTAAGTGGTGGACACGGTTCCAGAACCCCCCGCCGTCCCGGAGGTCATAGGCTCCTCCGGCGGGGAAGGTAATAGGCCAACCCCATTCCCTGGCTTTGACTGCAAATAAGAGGATTGCCATCAAGCCGAGCCAGAATGTCGGCATCGAGAACCCTGCCACGGAAATCGCCGTAGCGGTGTTATCAAATGCAGAGTTGCGCCGGACGGCGCTATACACTCCAACCGGAATTGAAAACAGTAATGCGAGTACAAGTGCAGTGCCGGTCAGGAGCAGGGTATCTCCCAGCCGTTCAAAGATCGTTCCGAGCACCGGGCGCTGGTTCAGCAGCGACAACCCAAAATCGCCACGCACCAGGTGGGAGAGCCATACAAAGTATCGGATATGGAGTGGTTTGTTCAGGCCGAGCTGTTCCTCAATCCGGGCGACATCTTCTGGCCGGACTGTCGGATTGAAGGCCATGTTCGCGAGGGGGCTGCCTGGCGTTGCATTTGCCAGCAAGAACGTGATCAACGTGATTCCGACCATCAACGGAATCATCTGGATTAAGCGCCTGAGGATGAAGCGGCTCACGTGCATACCCTTCCCGTCTTAACCGAAATAGCGGGGCTGGACAGCACGTACCGATTGGTGAGTATTCCTCATACGTGCCGCAAGGGCGCGCCCGGTGTGGGCGCGCCCTCCAGCATCGTTCCGCTATCTTACTGTTCGACCCACCACATTTCGGTGTTGTATCGAATGTTGACAGCGTTCGGGAGCAGGTTATGCACTCGGCTGTTGACGCCGATGATGGCCTGCGGGAAGTCGATGACAGGCATCGGCATGTCATCCAGAACAAGGTTCTGGTATTCGGTGAAGATGGCGATGCGCTCGGCCTGGTCGACAGTCGTCCGGGCCTGGGTGAGCAGATCGTCAACTTCCGGGTTGCAGTAGCTGGAGCCGTTGAATCCGCCGTCACAGGAGAACAGAGCTGCCTGATCCGGGGTAGCCGACCAGCTGAAGCCAACCAGGAAGGTATCGAAGTCCTTCGTGGTGGTGATCTGCTCGACCAGCACATCGAACGGGATGAAGTTCGGGATCATCTCGACACCGATCTGTGCCCAGAATTCCTGGAATGTGACCAGATACGCTTCGCGAACCTGGTTACCGGCGTTGGTGTTCATCTGGAAGGAGAGGCGAACGCCATCCTTTTCGCGTACACCATCAGCGCCCGGCATCCATCCGGCAGATTCCAGCAGTTCGATGGCCTTGTCGGTGTCGTACTCGAAGTGATTGTCGATGCCCTGTGGGTTGTATGCCCAGGAGAGCACCGGCATGGTGCCGACAGCCGGCACACCATAACCAAAGCGGATGGACTGAATCAGTGCTTCGCGATCCAAAGCGTGGACCAGCGCCTGGCGCACTTCCTTGTCCTGGAAGACCGGCGTGACGTCCGGGTTCATGTTGTAGCCATAGAAGGTGAAGGTCAGCGTCGGATAGTCGAAGATCGTAACATCCGAGTTGTCGAACTCCGGCACCGATGCTTCCGGAACACCGGACCAGTCGACCTCACCGGTCAGCAGCTGCTGCACGCCGGCTGCCTGGTCAGCAACCTGCAGGATCACGTAGCGATCCAGGTATGGTGCGCCGCCCCAGTAGTCATCATTGCGGACGCAGGAGCGATAGGTGGTGGTGACCCACTCTTCGTACTTGAACGGACCGGTGCCGATAACGCGGGCCGGGTCCTGACCGGTCGAGCCACCATCGTTGATGATGTCAGCGGCCGGGGTGTCTCCCCAGATGTGGTCTGCAACGATGCCGTAGACGCCGAGGTCAAGCGGCATGTCGACAAGGGTGGCGGTCAGGTTGAACTGGATGGTGTAGTCGTCCAGCACATCGACACTGGTGATCTTCGAGGCGAAGTCACTGGTGCGCGGCGAATTGGAATCGCCGTCCATGTGGATATCGTAGGTCGTCTTGACGTCGGCTGCGGTGAAGTCTTCGCCATCGTGCCAGGTCACGCCCTGTCGCAGGCGGAAGGTCCACTGGGTGGCATCCTCGTTGACGGCCCATGCCTCGGCGAGGTCGCCGACTGGCTCGATCGTCTCCGGGTGTGCCTGGATCAGGGTCTCGAACATCATGGCGTGGAAATCGCCGCTGGAGGTGTCTGCCGAAAGGATCGGGTTGGTGTTCGAGATGTCGGAGAAGCTGGACTCGATGACGGTGCCGCCAGGTGTGCCCTCTTCCTGGGCAATGCCCATGTCGCGCGGGCCGCTTTCCTGCCAGTCGAAGTCGTCGTCAGAAGGCTCTTCGGTTTCCTCAGCCTCTTCGGTCTCTTCGGCTTCTTCTTCGGTGGCGGTTGGCTCGTCTTCTTCTTCGGTTTCTTCTTCTTCCGCTTCGGTGGCGGTTGCTTCGTCTTCTTCTTCGGTCTCTTCTTCTTCCGCCTCGGTGGCAGTTGGGTCTACAGACGGAGCGGTGGTAGCGGTTGGATCATCGTCGTCGTCACCACAAGCTGCGAGCAGCGTGGCAACAACCGGAACGCTCAAACCAAACGCAGTTGCGCGCTTGAGAACATCACGGCGCGAAAGCTTGTTCGCAAAAATTTCTTCCCGAAGCGCCAACAGCTTCGCCTTGTCCTGTTCCATTAGATTGACTCTCCTCCATGCAATGCCGAACGCAAACACCATCATTCACCAGGTGAGTGCGAAACGATTTGTCATGACCAGGCAAGTGACACCCCATTTTGCACCTGCTGGTCGTTCACAACTGTGCCTTAGAATACTATAGATTTCACGGAATTGATAATCTCAAGTTCCCTGATTCAAGCGGAAACTTTGTGATTACAATCACAAAACCCCTGGTTCGCTCCTTCCTTTGCCCCTCGTGTTCGTGATGGAGTGTGACCACGGCCCTGTAACCATCCCTGCAGGCCCGTGCAGTTCCGGGCTGAAGAACTGCCGGTAACACAGGAATGATTCCAACGAGGAACGCTGGTGCTGTACAACGTCACAATTGTACGGAAAAATTGTGTTGTGCGGGTATGTTTGTCGCCAGCGCTCGCACCGGCCCCACAAAGCGATATTTCCATAGACTCCGACAGCACCATAGAATCTGGCAAACAACAAGGGACCGCATTCGATGGCGTGCCCCTCTACACTGTTAACGAATTGTCTGCCCAATCCGGATGCTTTTTGTCAGGAGGAGTATATGACCGAACCCCGCAACCCAGACGCCGTTTCACGCGCCTATCTGATCGCCGGGCTGGCTATCGGTGAGATCGTTGAGGGATTTGTTGACAGTTACCACGGTCCGGAAGAGTTGCGAGCAACCGCTGCTGCAACATCTCCGGTCGAAGCGTTGGAGATTCTCGGGTCAGTGATCGATACGCTGGAACGCTCTCACCGGAAATCCTGGTTGGATTCCCAGTTCCGGGCGATGCAGGCTACCCTCGATATCGTGGAAGGCAGGCTGACCACCTACCGCGAGCAGGTGCGCTCCTGCTACGACATCGAGCCGGAGTGGGTGGACGACGCCCGCTTTCTCGAAGCCCATGAAAAGCTGGAGTCGTTGTTGCCCGGAAACGGGACGATCGGCGAGCGGCAGATCGCCTGGCGCAAGCAGTTCGAGTTGGAGAACGACCGCATTCTGCCGCTTGCCGGCCCGATCCTCGATGAACTGCGCAAACGGACCCGGCGGATTCTGGAATTGCCGGAAGAGGAATCGTTCGAACTGGTACTCGTTCAGAACCAGCCATGGTCTGGCTACAACTGGTATCTCGGCTCGTGTCGTTCCCGGATCGAAATCAATACCGACCTGCCGGTACTCTTGAACCGGCTGCCTGATCTGCTGGCGCACGAGGGCTACCCCGGCCACCACACTGAACACAGTGCTCGCGAAGCGTTCCAGTTTCTGGAGCGAGGTGAGGGCGAATTTGCTATTGCTCTTCTAACCACCCCGCAGGCAGTCATCAGCGAAGGTATCGCGACCAATGCTCTGGAAACTGTCGTTCCGGAAAAGGAGCTACCCGGCTGGTTGCAGGAGTTCGTCTATGGCCCGGCAGGTATGGGTGTTGATATCGAACGCGATCTTGAGATTGCCCGAGCCTCACGTGCGCTCGGTAGCGTGATGGGCAATGCGGCGCTCCTGGTGCACGACCAGGGCAAGAGCGTCGATGCGGCCGTTGATTACCTGGTCCGCTATGGTCTGCGCTCGGAACGTGAAGCCCGGCAGTCGATGGAGTTTGTTATGCATCCGCTCTTCCGGACCTACGTCTACACCTACACTGCCGGATACGACCTGATCTACAACACGCTCCAGAACCATCCCGATCAGACTGAGATGTTCCGCGACCTGCTCCTGGACCACTGGTCGCCGGAGTTGTTGAACAACTAGCTGGACGTCAGCCGGTATCCACCGCGCCATGGGGCGGTGAAATGGGGCCGAAGACGTTGTGTCCAGGGAGTTTCGACGGCGGCTACCCAGTCGGCATTGCCGGGGATATCCAGCGATACGACGTCGTACAGCGCCAGAAACTCCGGATAGTCTGTTGCCTGGTCTTGTCCCGGCGCCTTGCGGTACCGGACAGCCCGGTTGACGCCGGGTACCTCAGCCAGTGCCGGCAGGTGCTCGGTGTTGTACCAGCCTTCGAAGTCATCCTCGTGGCCGGCCTCGAGTTCAATGCCGACAACGAAGAGCGCGGTCGCCGGCGACTCCTGCCAGTTGGCCGCGCCGAGATCCAGCAGTGGATCATAAAGGACGCCACTGTCCCCACCCTCGGCGATCCCGAGGTTCGTTGGCTCGGCCTTTTCAGACGTGTAAACGAGCAGGCCAGCCCGCTCGTCCTGCGAGGTGAGTGTGATGACACGTAGTGGTTGCATCGTTAGATCTCCTTTCCTAGATTTCGATCCTACGGCTGTGCTTGAGACATGTCCAATATCCTGGTTGCACATATTGATAGGCTTTGCTTATGAATACGTTCGACCTGAGACAGTTGGGCTACTTCGTTGCCGTTGCCGACGAACTGCACTTCGGCCGGGCTTCCCGGAACCTTGGCATCGCCCAACCGGCATTGAGCCAGCAAATCAAGCGGCTGGAACGTTCGCTCGGTTTGACGCTCTTCGAACGAACTCGCCGGTCGGTGAGCCTGACTCCGGCCGGACTGCTGTTACTTCCTGAAGCTCGGGAACTGCTCGCCCATGCCGGGCGACTGGAAACGTTGATTGCCGGTATCGCTGACGGCCGAGCCGGACGGCTTGCCGTCGGGTTTGTCGGATCGGCCGCGTTAGCACATCTGCCCGGGCTGATCGCCCGCTTTCGTGATGCCTGGCCGGAAGTTGAACTCACCTTGAACGAGATGAGTACCAACGAACAGTTGCGGGCGCTCGCCGCCGGCGACGTTGATGTTGGCTGTGCCCGGATACCGGTTGAGCACGCCGGGGAGCAGGCGATGCTTCTCGCCCGTGAACGGCTGGTGCTGGCAGCGCCGGAACCGCTCGGCCGAGATCTTCCGGACCCGGTCCCGCTTTCGGCTCTGGCACATGCTCCGTTCATCATGTCGCCCCGCCAGCTGGGCCATAGCTTCCACGACACGCTGCTCGCCACCTGTCTGCGAGCGGGGTTCTCGCCACAGGTCGTTCAGGAAGCGGTCCAAATGCAGACCATCGTCGGGTTGGTTGCTGCCGGGATCGGAGTCTCATTGGTTCCGGAGTCGCTGGTGAACTCCCAACGCGATCGGGTCGTCTGGCGAACGCTCGAAGATGCCGGCGCCCACACCGATCTGACGCTGATCTGGCGAAACAGTAGTTTGCCAGCCCTCCAGCGATTCCTGGAACTGGCAAGGGAAGAACACCATGCAGTAACCCGTTCCGCGTTACACTCCCAACGCAATGGACCAGCATGAGGAGGTGTGCGAGTGCCACGACAAGACGATCTTATTGACATTTCCGTGCCGATGCGGGCGCGGATGCCGCAGTGGGACGGCGAGGAGATCTACAGCTTTGAACCACTCTCCCGTACACCGGCAGATGTGGTCAATGTCAGCAAGGTGACGTTCACCACCCACACTGGCACACATGTCGACTCGTCATGGCACTTCATTCATGGTGGCCGCAAAATGGACAAGATTCCGCTTGTCGACTGGAACGGCCCGGCGGTTGTTGTCGATTGCCGGCACCTGTCTGCAGACATCACGGCCGACGACCTTGAGCAGCTCGCCATCCCGGCCGGCACGACAAAGCTGATCTTCCGGACAACCAACTCTGACATCTGGCGCACCCGGCCGGAAGGGTTCACCTCTGACTACATCGCGCTGGCGCCATCTGCGGCAACCTGGGTGGTTGAGCATGGCATCAAGCTGGTGGGTATCGATTATCTTTCGATTGGCGCGGCTGACGACAGCGGTGTTGATACGCACCTGATCCTGCTCGGCAGCCAGACGCTCATCGTTGAAGGACTCGATCTGGAAGGCGTGGCGGCAGGAAAGTACGAACTGCTCTGTTTTCCGATGCATATTGCCGGCGCCGATGGTGCGCCGGCACGGGTGGCGCTACGTGGTCCCAAGTCCGCGTAGACGGTCAGCAGCAGCATCGATTGTCGCCAGATCCTTGGCGAAGCAGAAGCGAGCCTGGCGCGGCGCAGTTGCCGGATCGAGATAGAAGGCAGACGGCGGAATCGCGGCCACACCCTGCTCGACAACCAGACTGCGGCAGAAATCAACGTCCGTCTCGAACTCCAGATGGCTGATATCCGAGAGCAGGAAGTAACTGCCCTGGCAGACAAGTGGCGGCAATCCGGAGTCGGCCAGCACTGCCCGGAGCCGGTCACGGCGCAGTGTGTACTGGTCGACCAGCTCATCATAGTAGCCCAGTCCCGGCGCAGCTTCCAACGCGGTAGCCATCGCTTCCTGGAACGGTGTTGCCGTGGCGAAGACGTTGAACTGGTGGACGGTCCGAATGGCAGCATTCATCGCTGCTGGTCCGAGAACGTAGCCGATCTTCCAACCGGTCATTGAGAACGTCTTGCCGGTGGAGTACATCGTCAATGTGCGTTCCCACATGCCGGGCAGCGTGGCGATTGGCACATGCTGGTGGCCGTCAAAAATGATCCGGTCGTAGACCTCGTCGGCCAGTACCAGCAGATCGTGTTCGCGACAGATATCGGCTATCTGCTCCAGTTCCTCACGAGTGAAGACCTTGCCGGTAGGATTGTGTGGCGTGTTGAGCAGTAGTAGCCGGGTGCGTGGAGTGATCGCCGCTCGCAACTCTTCGACATCGAACGCCCAGTCTGGCGGGTTTAATCGGACAACGACCGGCTTGCCGCCTGCCATGACGACCTGCGGTACATAGGAGTCGTAGAACGGCTCGAAGAAGATCACCTCGTCGCCCGGATTAACGAACGCCAGCATCGTGATGAAGAGCGCTTCAGTCGCGCCGGTCGTAACCGTTACCTCGCGGTCCGGGTCAATCTCCCGTCCGAACCGTTGGCCCCAATCGGCAGCAACAGCATTCCGCAGGCGTGGCGTGCCGTGGCTCGGGGCGTACTGGTTGAGATTGTTGTGGATCGCCTGTGTTGCGGCTTCTTTTACGAAGTCTGGGCCGGCAAAATCCGGAAACCCCTGCCCGAGATTGATCGCGTTGTGCTGTACAGCGAGCGCGCTCATCTCGGTAAAGACCGATGTGCCAAACGTTGCGATTCTGTCAGCCGGCGGCGGCATACTGTCTATGCTCCAGACTTCCTTTAATCCGTTCCTACGGCGCCAGTATAGCCCCATCGCGGACGAATCGTGGCCCGGTACTGGAGTACCGCGATTTCCTGGTACCTTCCGCGCTATTCCCGAACCAAACATCCCAATAGCATAGGAGTATGGAGTTCGCATCCTGCGTTCGGTGTTATGGAAGAGGCGGGGAACGTGATCGATCAGATAGAACAAACAACCAACACGGCGCCTGAAGTGTTTCCGCAAACTGCACCGCTGACGTCGCAAACGGTTTCACATTCAAGGTTTGCAGATTCGCTCAGTCCGGCAATGGATACCCGGCCAGTCGCATTCAACGCGCTGGGCCACCTCTTGCTTGTTGCTGCGCTTGCGGTCTGGGCGCTATTGGTTGCGCCAGTGCGCGACTTTGCACTGGCGGCAGTTGGGTTGCTGGTGATTGCCGGTCTTGCCAGACTGGCGGTTGATTTCCGTATCTCTCGTGGCAATGTCTCGCAACGCAGTGGGGTGGCGGTTGCCAACCTCGTCCTGCTGGTGGGAGTCGGTGCAGCCGGACTGGCCGGAATGACGCTGCTTTCGCCGGTGGTGCTGGTGTTGCCGGCAATCGTCTGGAGCACAGCAGCACTCATGCCGAAGCCGTGGATTTCTAATCTGGTCACCCGGCTGGCGGTACTGTTCGTGGCGGGTATTGGCTATCTGGGCACGACAGACAGGGCGGAAACTCCGCTTGAGGCGGTGCCGACAATTATCTTCGCCGCCTCTTTGATCGTGGCGACGTTGTTGGTTTGGCTGCATGGCCGGCGATCCGGACCGAAATTGACGGAAGCGACGGTTGAAGAGTCGGTAACGGCGCTTGGCCGGCAAGATGAATCTCCACTTGCCCAGGTCCGGGCAGCGATCACAGGACAGCCAGACGCAGCCGGCATTGCGCGGGTTGCTGCACGATCGATTCGTGAGCGGTTCAATCCGGAATACGTCTCGATCGTCGAGCATGTTCCGCATAGCAACCTTTTCCAGCCGCTGGCGGAAATCGTTGGTGACACGGCGACGGTCGATCTTGGTCGCCGACTGGCCGGTATCACCGAGAGTGCGCTAGGGCGCAGCCAACCAATCTGGATGATGGATGACGCAGACGATACCTACACCGTCACTTGCCGGAGACTGGGCATCCAGGCCGCATTGATCGTGCCGCTGGTACATCTCTCGCACCGGGTTGGCGCGATCCAGATTGCCTGGAGCCAGCCGGTAGGCCCGCTTGCTCTATCTGAAGCCCTGAGTTATGTCACAGAACTCTCGACTATGATTACGCCGGACCTCGCGATTGCCCAATTCGCATCGGAAATCGAACGTGGCTACTTTGATGCCATCTCGGCGTTGGCCGCGCATGTCGATGACCGGGACGATTTCACCCGCGGTCATTCGCGTCGCGTGGCAAAGCATGCTCTGACCATTGCCGAAGCACTTGACCTGGAAGAGGGTCAACAGCGGATGCTGCTCTATGCGGCTGAACTGCACGATATTGGACGCATCGGGGTGAGCGAGCAAATCCTCACGAAAACCGACGCGCTTTCGCCGGCAGACTGGGCAGAAATCCGCAGCTATCCACGGATATCAGCGGACATCGTGGAGCCGCTCTCGTTCTTCACCGATGTGCGTGAGATAGTCCTGCACCAGGGAGAGCGCTGGGATGGCAAGGGTTACCCCAACCACCTCGCCGGCATGGACATCCCGCTGCTCTCGCGGATTCTGGCAGTTGCAGACGCCTACGACGCCATGACCAGCCCGCGTGCCTACCGCTCGGCAATGTCGCCCCAGGCAGCATTGACCGAACTCTGGAGAGCCCGCGGCACCCGCTACGACCCTGAAGTCGTCGAAGCCTTCGTCATGAGCGGCAACCTGAGCCAGCGGATTGCGTAGCAGTTAGGTCCGGCCGGCTCCCGGTGCGTTCCCTTGCGGGAGTCGCGTGTGGAGCCGGCGCATTCGTTGCCACCTACAGCTTGACCTGGGTTCTACTGATCGGTGGCGGGTTCATCGACTAGCCGGCTACACCACCTTCGGAATCGTGACGTCAATGATGGTTGGGCCGCTGGCCTTGAACGCTTCGGTGACGGCAGCGGCGAGGTCGGCCGGCTGTTCGACGCGAACGCCGGGGATACCGTAGGCATCGGCGAGTTTCACGTAGTCCGGATTGACCAGATCGACAGCCATTGTCCGGTCCTCGCCGAAGGACCAGTGCATCGCGTCCTTGACCGCGGTGTAGGTCGAATCATTGAAGATGACAATCGGCAGCGAAACGTCGAACTGAACGGCGGTGGCAACTTCCTGCATTGTGAACTGGAATCCACCATCACCGGCAACCGCGACGACCGGAGTATCCGGGCGGCCGATTTTCGCCCCGATGGCGGCGGGCAGCGAGAAGCCCAACGTGCCGTAGGTCGAGGGGAACAGGTAGGTGCGAGGCGCATAGGTCTGGTAGTGGTTGTTCATCCGGTAGCTCATCATCGTCATATCCTGGACGATGATGCCATCACGAGGGATGGCAGCCCGCAATGCGTTGATGTGGTCGATGAACAGGTCGGGCGTTGAATCACCAGCGACAATCTTTTCGCGCAACGCCTGTACTTCATCTGTCGACGTGCCCTGATTAAGCGTTCCCTGTCGCTGGCGGAGCAGTTCGAGCAGCGCGTCCGCGGTGGCTGCTGCATCTGCGATGATACCGAGGGTAGGTGGTCCGTAATTGGCGGCGACTTCCATCGGGTCGATATCCACCCGGATCAGCGTATCCGGCACCGGCATTTTCCAGTAGTACGTTTCCTGAGCGCCGAGCTTGGAGCCGATTGCCAGCATGACATCAGCTTCGTTCAACAGATCGTCAGCCGGGTTGCTCTCCGCCCAGGGGTTCCAGGCGTGGCCAAGGCTGTACGGATGGTCCTCGGAGACGATGCCCTTGCCCATAATTGAACTGATAACCGGCGCGCCGATCAGTTCGGCAATCGCCGTGATTGCCGGGCCGGCGTTGACGGCTCCGCCGCCAAGGTAGATCACCGGCTTCTTTGCG
>CAZRNC010000038.1:0-1841 GCA_964601285.1 uncultured Thermomicrobiales bacterium
GCTGCCGAGTAGTCTCCGCGCTCCTTCGCCTCGATGATCGTCTCGGCGGCGAGCTTGCCGGAGATCATCGCGAAGTTGGAACCTTCACGGTTCATGGCGTTGACCATCATTGCGGCATCGCCGGCAACCAGTACACCATCCGCGTAGAGCTTCGGCAGGGAATTCCAGCCGCCCTCAGGAATCAGGTGTGCCGAGTATTCGATCATTTCGCCACCGGCGATCAGCGGTGCAATCGACGGATGCGACTTGAATTGCTCCATCATGTCAGAGACGTTAACGCCGGTCTCCTTGAGGTCGGAGAGCAGCGCCCCGGTTCCGATGCTCAACGTCGATTTGTTGGTGTAGATGAATCCGTAGCCGAGCATGTAGTTCGTCGACTTGCCGAAAATCTCCATGGCCACTCCCCGGCCATCGGCAACGTTGAACCGCTCGTTGATGATCTCCTCATCGAGCTGGATCAATTCCTTGGCCACCAGTGCCTGCTCGTCCGGCTGCCACTCCTTATGCAATCCGGCCCGTTGGGCAAGCAGTGAGTTCGCACCGTCCGCCAGGACAACGACATTGGCAAACAGTTCGCCCTCGTCACCGCCGGTGGTGACGCCGGCAACCCGCCCATCCTTCCAGATCAGGTCCGTCACAACCATCTCTGGAATCATGAAGGCTCCGGCTTCTTCGCACTGCTCGGCAAACCACTGGTCCCAGTCGGCCCGGAGCACGCTGAACGCGTTGTATGGCGCATCAGCGAACGCCTGTGTGCGGTAGGTAAGGCCAATATGCGAGTCCTCGGTCAGCAGGAGATAACGCTGTTCGATGATCGGGCGTTCAAGCGGCGCACTCTCCCAGAACTCCGGGATGATCTCGGCCGTTGGCTGGCTGTAGAGAATGCCGCCCATGACGTTCTTCGCGCCGGCGAACGGGCCGCGTTCAATCACGACCACTTCAAGCCCGGCTCGTGCCAACGTCAACGCAGCAGCAACCCCTGCCGGCCCCGCCCCCACGACGATCGCGTCAAAAATCTCCTCGTCCAAGGTATCTCCCACCTTCTGCGTGTTGGATCGATAATGAGGTTCACCTCATCGGACGTTTTTCAGGTGCAACATTGTGTATTTGTCATTCCGACGAAGGAGGAATCCGTCTCCCTATACCTGGCTAGGAGAATACGGATTCCTCCTTCGTCGGAATGACAGTTGCAGACCGGCTGCTCAGCTTCCGGCCGCTTCCAGCTCTGCAATCAACGCCGGCACGATCTCGTTGAGGTCGCCGACGATGCCGATCTGGGCGAGCTTGAAAATCGGTGCATCGGGATCGCGGTTGATCGCAACCACTGTTTCCGACGACTGCATCCCGACGACATGCTGCACGGCACCACTGATGCCAATGGCAAAGTAGAGCCGCGGCTTCACCGTCTTGCCTGTCTGGCCGATCTGCTCGTAATGTGGACGCCAGCCAAGGTCGGTGACAGCTCGAGTCGCCCCGACAGCACCGCCAACGACCGATGCGAGCTTGTCCAGTGCCTCGAACCCTTCAGCCGAGCCAACACCACGTCCGCCGGCGACAATCGCATCGGCACCTTGCAGATCAACCGCGCCAACCGGCGGCACATTGACCTCAACCAACTCCACCCGCAGCCCATCCTCAACCAGCGTAACATCAAGCTGATTGACCGCCCCTGGTGTGCCAGCCGCTGCGGGTTCGACCACACCGCCGCGCAACACTGCATACGAGGTGCTGTCCCCTGCAAGGGTGGTGTCCGCAAGCAGTTTGCCCTGGTAGACCGGACGGGTTCCGATCAGCGCACTGCCCTCACGTCGCAGGGAAACACAATCTGAAAGGCAATTCAC
>CAZRNC010000038.1:1941-13054 GCA_964601285.1 uncultured Thermomicrobiales bacterium
CTGGCTTGCATAAGCCAGCGCCTCAAGCGACGCTTCGCGGGGCACACCGGCACTTGTCTCAATTACAACCAGGACACCGGAACCTGTAGCCATTTCTCTTCACTCTCCTGTGCAATCTGAGTTGACGCGCTAGAGCGCGTTGCGCTCCTTGAGCAGCGCAACAACCTTCTTCGCAGCCACATCCGGTGCATCCTCGATAACGACGCCCTCGACTGCCCGAGCTTCCTCACGGAAGTTACCCCAGGTGATGGTTGCTTCCTGTCCGGGAGCAAGCTGGCGCTCTTCAATCGGTTTGCGGCGGGCTGCCATGATGCCTTTGAGCGACGGAGAACGAGGATCGTTCAGACCGGTCAACGCGCAAACGAGCGCCGGCATTTCGACCGAGACGACGTGCCGGCCATCTTCGACCTCACGTTGCAGGTTCAGCCCCGAGCCGCTGACTTCCAGCTCAACGACGTTGCTGATGAGCGGCAATCCGAGCAAGCCTGCCAGTTGCGGGCCGACGTTGCCGCTACCGGAATCACTGCTCTCCTGCCCGATCAGGACCAGGTCGTAGCTGTCTTCGCGTGCCACATCCGCAAGAACCTGGGCTGTCTGCAGAGAGTCGATGCTGCCCGGCTCGCCCTGAATCAGGATGCCCTTGTCAGCACCCATCGCCAGTCCACGGGATACCGCGTCCTTCGCGCCAGCCGGCCCGATCGAAACAACGGTCACCTCGGTTGCGGCGTCCTGCTCCTTGATCTGGACTGCCGCCTCCAGGGCGTACTGGTCGTACTCATTGACAACCCTTGCGGTGTTCGCGGCAAAGTTGCCAGACGCGTCGAGCCGCAGCGCATTGGGATCCGGCACCTGCTTTACCAGCACCAGTATCTTCACGATTCCTCCTGTGAACCTATTGGCCGGTGAATTCCGGCCGGCGCTTGTTCGTGAAGGCGCTCATGCCTTCCTTCTGGTCCGCTGTATCGAATGACAGGGCAAAAAGCTGCGCCTCGACAGCCAGCCCGTCGGTCAGTGGCAGGTCAAACGCCCGGCGGATCGCTTCCTTGGTCACCCGCACGGCCGATGGCGAATTTGCGGCTATCGACTGTGCCATCTCTTTCGCTGCCGGCAGCAGTTCCTCAGCCGGATAGACGGCATTCACCAACCCGATTCGGAGCGCCTCGTCTGCTTTCAATCGTCGTCCAGTAAAGAGCATTTCAGCAGCAATGCCTGGCCCGACAAGTCTCGGGAGCCGCTGGGTTCCACCCCAACCGGCCGGGATGCCTAGTGTCACCTCCGGTTGGCCGAGTTGTGCCTTCTCGCTGGCAATCCGAATGTCGCAGGCGAGAGCCATTTCGCAGCCACCACCGAGCGCGAAGCCGTTCACTGCAGCGATCCACGGTTGGGGAGCGTGGCCAATCGCCTTCCCGATGGCGTGGCCGAGTTCGCCGAACGCCATCGCTCCCGACGGTGATTTCGCTTCCATCTCACTGATGTCTGCCCCGGCAGCGAACGCACGTGTGCCTTCGCCGGTCAGGATTACCGCCCGGATGTCCGCATCTCCCGAAAGATCCACGACAACTGACAGCAGCATCTCCAGCTGTGCCGTGTTGAACGCGTTTAGCGCCTCTGGCCTGCTCATCGTGACGATCGCAACTGCGCCGTCCCGCTCAACGTTGATCGCCATGCATCGTCCCTTCGGGGTCGCTAGTCGACCTGAATAATGATCGCGTCGCCCTGTGCGCCGCCGGAACAGATCGCCGCAAGTCCAATACCACCACCGCGCCGCTTGAGCTCGTAGGCCATTGTCAGAATGAGCCGGGCGCCGGACGCTCCAACCGGGTGACCGAGTGCAATCGCCCCGCCATTCTGGTTGATCTTGTCCGGGTCAAGCCCGAGACGACCGGAGCTGATCAACGCTACGCTGGCGAATGCCTCGTTGATCTCGATGACATCAACATCGTTGATCGTCATGCCAGCCTTCTTGAGCGCATCTTCGGCTGCCAGGTGCGGAGTGTAGGCGAGATAGGGAACGTCGTATGCCGACGTGCCATGACCGATGATCGTTGCCAGTGGCTTGAGACCATTGGCCTCGGCAAACTCACCGGACGCCACGACCATCATGGCCGCGCCGTCGTTGACACCTGGCGCATTGCCGGCCGTCACCGTGCCGTTCTTGTCGAAGACCGGACGCAGTCTTGCAAGGCCTTCGGCGGTTGAATCGGCGCGAATTGACTCGTCACGCTCGAACAGGGTGACATTGCCGCGCCGGTCAGTCAGTTCGACCGGGACGATCTCATCCTGCATCTTGCCGGCTTCGTAGGCTGCTGCGGCCAACTGGTGGCTACGGGCAGCGAACGCATCCTGCGACTCGCGGGAACACTCGTTCTCGGCAGCAACGTTTGAACCGTGGATGCCCATATGGACGTTATGCACGGCGCAGGTGAGACCATCGTCTACCATCGAGTCCAGCAGCTCGCCATTGCCCAGACGGTAGCCAAAGCGAGCCTTCTTCAGGAGATAGGGAGCATTGGACATGCTCTCCATACCGCCGGCGATCACAGCCTGGTACTCGCCTGCCTTCAGGAAGATGTCGGCCATGGTCACGGCCCGCATGCCGCTGCCGCAGACCCGGTTGCGCGTGTCCGAGGTAACACGTGGTTCGAGACCAACAGCCAGGCCAACCTGACGCGACGGGATCTGGCCGCTGCCTGCTTGCAACACCTGCCCGATGAACAGATGATCAATAGCTTGCTGATCGATGCCGGAACGGGTGAGAGCCTCGCGGGCAGCTACTGTACCCAGCTCGATCGCCGACATGTCTGCCAACGTTCCACCGAGACGGCCAAACGGCGTTCGTGCGCCACCGAGAATGACTGAGCGTGTCATGGCGTCATCTCCTGTCATGCAGACGGCCAGCACTGGGCTGGCCGTCCGGGTTTCGATCCTGTTTCCTAACCCGCTCCGGGTTAGTCCGTGGCCAGCTGTGGTGCGGCGTCGTAGCCCTGGGCCGGCGGCTGCGGGCAGCGAAGCTCGCGGTCAATGCGATAGCCAAGCGCGTAGCCTGCCTGGACGACCTGGTGAATCTCGCGGGTTCCTTCGTAAATAACCGCGCCACGAGCGTTCCGCCAGTAGCGCTCGACCGGGTATTCGTTCGAGAAGCCGTAGGCGCCGTGAATCTGGATCGCTTCGTCAGCTGACTTCAGCGCAACGTCACAGGCGTACCACTTCGCCAGCGAGGTTTCCTTGGTGTTACGGATGCCGCGATTCTTGAGTTCAGCTGCCTTCATCACCAGCAGCTTCGACGCTTCCAGGCCGAGCACCATGTAAGCGATCTTCTGCTGCACGAGCTGGAACTCGCCGATCTTCTGACCGAACGCCTCGCGCTCGTGGCAGTATTTGACGCTGGCATCCAGGCAAGCCTGGGTCAGTCCAACAGCGCCGGCAGCGACCGTGTAGCGGCCCTGGTCGATGCAGGACATGGCGATCTTGAAGCCTTCGCCCTCTTCACCGATCCGGTTCTCGACCGGGACCTTCACGTTGTCGAACGCCAGCCAACCGGTGTTGCCGGCGCGGACGCCGGTCTTGCCCTTGATCGTGCCGGTCGTGAAGCCTTCCATGCCACGCTCGAGAACGAACGCGGTCAGACCCCGGTGCCCCTGCGAGCGGTCCAGGCTGGCGAAGACGAGGAAATGGTCGGCAATGTCGGCCAGCGAGATCCACATCTTCTCGCCATTCAGCACATAGTGGTCACCATCACGGACGGCCGTCGACTGGACGTTCCCGGCGTCGGAACCTGCACCCGGCTCGGTAAGGCCGAACGTGGCGAATTTGGTTCCCTCTGCCTGCGGCTTGAGCCAGCGCATCTTCTGCTCTTCAGTGGCCCACTGCTGCATTGCCAGGCTGTTCAGGCCAACGTGGACGCTCATGATTACCCGCAGGAAGGTATCTACCCGCTCGAGTTCTTCACAGGCGAGGCCGAATGAAACGTAATCGAAACCGCCGCCGCCATACTGCTCCCAGATTGGCAGGCCGAGGATACCCAGCTCGCCCATGCGCTCCAGGGCTTCCTTGTGAAACTCGCCCTTGGCTTCCCATTCCTGGATGTACGGTGCGATCTCTTTCTGGGCGAATTCGCGCACCATATCCCGAACCTGGATCTGCTCTTCAGTCAGTGAGAAATCCATGAACTTGTTCCCCGACCCTCTCCCCGGCGACCAGTCCGCCGATTCCGCGTTTACTACGTATCTGCCGGTGTTCGTTGATCCGGCCCTCGTTATCACTGAGTATAGGTTTACCGCATAGGCAGGCACAACTTTGGGTCGATCGCCTCAGGCGGGCCGATGAAATATGTCATTTGACGTGCAGCAACCACTCCAGGCGCCCCAGCAATGCATCCAACAGCTCCGGGTGGGCCGGGAGCGGATTCGCATCTTCTATGGAAAGACTGGTGGCGGATTCCAACGGGAGTTGTTCCGCGGTCATCATGGTGTTCAGTCCGATTCCGCAGAGCAGCCACTCGACCTGTTCGCCGATGATCCGCGATGTGCAGAGCACACCGCAGATCTTCCGGTCGCCAACAACAACATCGTTGGGAAGTTTCACTGCCGCCGGCACGCAAGTAATCTCGACGAGTGCGCCAGCGATCTCATTGGCGATCCGCGCCGGCAGGCTCGCAAGCTCCGCCGGAGTAACCACCGGACGGAACAGGCAGGTGAACATGAGGCAACTGCCGGGCGGCGCTTGCCAGACCCGGCCATGCGTGCCTCGTCCCTGTCGCTGGAAGTCAGCGACAACGACCGTGCCAGCCGGCGCTCCTGACTCCGCCAGACGGGTCGCGCAATCCATCGTCGAATCCACCGACTCATGCCAGTGGATCTGCCAATCAGGCTGCTCCTGCGGCTTCAACGTCGTCTTCGCGATCCTGCTCCAGCTTCACAACTTTCACCCGTTTAACCCGGCGATGGTCGACTTCCAATACCTCAATCCGGATGTTGCCGGTGATAATCTCGTCGCCCTCGCGCGGAACCCGCGCCAGCTCACGCTGGACGAATCCACCCACCGTGCCCTGAGGGACAACCGGAAGCTCCAGGTCGAGGTCGTCGAGCATGTCATCAACGCTCACCCTGCCGGCTACGATCGCTTCAGTTTCCGAAAGCACCTCGATATACGGCTCCTCGATGTCGAACTCGTCGGCAATCTCACCCACAATCTCTTCGAGGATGTCTTCGATCGTGACCACGCCGGCTGTGCCGCCATACTCATCGACAACCACCGCCATGTGGACGTGGCTGCGCTGTAGCTCGTTCAGCAGATCGTCAACACGTTTGGACTCCGGGACAAACGAAGCGGGCCGCATCATCGAGTGAATCGTGATCCCTTCCGGGTCCTCCACGACGAACTTCAACAGATCCTTGGCGTAGATGATGCCCAGCACCTCGTCGATGGTCATGCCGTAGACCGGAATCCGGGAGTGGCCGGCACTGATTGCGACCTCGGTCGCCTCGGCAATCGTCGCATCGTGGCGGATACCAACGACATCGATGCGTGGAACCATGATCTGGCTGACGGTGGCACTCTCCAGGTTGAGCACGCCGGAGATCATCTCCTGCTCTTCCTGCTCGATCTCGTCCTCATCGTCATCATCGCCGTTAGAAGATGTCCAGCCGTTCTCGCTGGCAGGCTCATCCTGACTGTGTTCCAACCGTTCGGCCCGCTTGCGGGTGAAGGCATTGGCGATGAGGTCGACCGGTTTGATGATCGGAGAGAAGACGATCGTCAGGAACGTAGCAACCTGACTGACTCCCGCCGGAACATCCGACCGCTCGTCTCCAACCATGACCCGCGGCAGAATACGGCCGAAGAGAATATGCAGGACGGTTGCAACCAGAATGCCGGCCCAGAGGCCGGTATAGCCATACGCATCCCAGCCAACATGGCCAAGCATTGCGGTGGTGATACCAATGGCCACCATTTCGACAAGCAGTAGCGAAGAGCGGGTGTTCTGTTCCGGTTCAATTTCCCGGCCGGAAGACCGGGCGAGGCTTTCCTCGATCAACGCACGCAGATTGCCGCGGGTGACCGATTGCAGACTTGTCTCGACCCATGCCGAGATGAATACAACAACGAGCGCGATGGCGGCGATGATCAGTTCAAACCAGTTACCTGATGTCATGATCGCCTCCCGGTTCGCACCCGGCAGGATATATGGGGTTCAGGAGAAGAGCGCACTTATCGACAAATCCTTATGAATACGCATAATCGCCTCAGCCAGGAGCGGTGCAACGGTAAGCACGTGAATCTTGTCGCTCTTCGGCTGGCTCATAACCGGCAGCGTGTCTGTTACCCAGAGTCCCGCAATCTGCGAGTTCTCGATGCGTTCAATCGCATCCCCGGCAAACACCGGGTGGACCGCGCAAGCGTAGACCTTGCTTGCGCCACGCTCGGTCAGCTTCTCGGCACACTTTACGACGGTGTCGCCGCTGACGATCATGTCTTCTACAATGACGGCTGTCTTGCCTTCTACATCGCCCACTACCTCCATAATCTCGGCAGCTTCCGGTTCGGGCCGCCGTTTCGACGCAAATGCCAGCGAGGCGGATGACCGCCGCCGGAACTCTTCAGCACGGGCAACGCCGCCCGCATCCGGACTCACCGCAACCAGGTCCTGGGAATCCAGATGGTGGAATGCGGAAGCCAACAGGGGGATCGCCCGCAAGTGATCGACCGGCACATCAAAGAATCCTTCAATCGCCGGTGCATGCAGGTCCATCGTCAACACACGGTCAACGCCGGACGTTACCAACAGGTTCGCAAGCAGACTGGCACTGATCGGCTCGCGGCCGGATGTCTTTTTCTCCTGCTTGGCATACGCAAAATAGGGAATGACCGCCGTCACCCGTGCAGCTGAGGCCCGCCGGATGGCGTCAATCATGATCAGCATTTCCATGATGTGATGGTTAGTCGGGTTGCTCATCGACTGGATCACGAAGACATCCGAGCCGCGGACGTTTTCTTCCAGCTTGACCCGTGTTTCGCCGTCGCGCCATTGGCCAACCATCGCCCTGCCAAGCGGGGCCTCAATCGAGCGGCTGATATCGTCCGCCAGTTGACGGTTGCCGTTCCCGGTGAAAATCTGCAGCCGGCCGTCCATACGCCTCTATTCCTGCGCTTTCTTGCGAATCACCCGTGCCGGCACTCCGACAACGGTTGCCCCGGCAGGTACATCCCTGTTCACCACACTGCCGGCGCCGGTGCTCGCACCATCGCCAACCGTAATGGGCGGTATCAGCAACGTGTCACTACCGAGGAAGACGTTCGACCCAACCACGGTCTGGTTCTTCCGGACCCCGTCGAAATTGCAGGTGATCGTCCCTGCACCGACATTGACGTTCTCACCGACCACGGCATCACCCAGATAGCTGAAGTGACCAACCGCTGTACCGGCGCCGATGATGGCGTTCTTCATTTCAACGTAGTTGCCGATGTGGACACCGGGCGCAACAACGGTTCCTGGTCGCAAATGGGCGTAGGGCCCGACATCGCTACCGTCGCCAATCGTGGAATCCTCAACCGTCGAATTGACGACGGCAACTCCATCGCCGATCTCCGAGTTCTCAATCACGCTGTACGGCCCGATGGTGCAGTTCTCGCCAATCGAAGTGCCAGTCCGGATGATTGTGCCCGGCTCGATCCGGGTATCCTGTCCGATCTCGACGCCGGCTTCAATGTAGGTCGAATCCGGCGCGACAATGGCAACGCCGTTCAGCATGTGCTGGTGAAGAATCCGGGTTCGGATGATTCGCTCCGCTTCAGCAAGCTCGATCCGGTTGTTGATGCCAAAGGCGGCATCCGGCCGGCCAACGACCCAGGCAACCGGATTCGGGTGCTCGCTGGCGGCGGCAACCTCGATCAGCGATGTCATATAGATCTCACCGGATGCACTTGGCTGGACGCGTGGAAGCTGCTCTTCCAGCCAATCGCGCCGGAAGCAGCAGATACCGCTGTTGATCGTCACCGGGCCGGAATAGATCGTCTGGTCGTCACGCGCCTCGACGACGCCGGTCACCCGGCCATCCTCGAAGCGGAACCTGCCATACGCGCCCGGATCATCAAGCTCTGCCCCAAGCAACGTCACAAGCGCCTGGCTACGCTCCGCCTCGGCAATGACCATTGCGAAGGTATCGCCATCAGTCAGCGGATGGTCGCCAAATGAAACCAGCACCCAGCCGACACTGTCTTCTAGCTGCGGCAACGCCATTTGCACGGCATGACCTGTCCCTAGCGGCTCCTGCTGCCAGGCGAACTCAACGCTGTTCTGATAGTGGTCCTTGAGGGATTCCGAAGTGGGGCCAACGACGAGAATCGTCTGGCGAGGACGCAACGAACCAACCGCCTGCACGACGTGGTCGATCATCGGCAGACCGGCTATTGGATGCAGCACCTTTGGTGTGCTGGATCGCATCCTGCTCCCGCGCCCCGCAGTCAGAATGACAACTGCCAGCTGACCGGCAAGGGGAACGGGATCGGTAGATTCGCTTTGGTCTTCTGCCTTCAACTCACTCGCCATCAGGGGTGGACGCACTCGCCTCGCCTCCACCGCCGGGACAATAGAACGGAGCTGGCGCGCCAGGATTCGAACCTGGAACAAAGGCTCCAAAGGCCCTTGTGATACCTTTTCACCACGCGCCACCGTCAACCAAGAGTCTATCCCAATCCCCTTTATTCCGCCAAATGGTCGCTGCATCCTTGCAGGGGTAGGGGCGCATCGCATGCGTCCGTCGTTGAACACTGCGAAAGCACGATCAGGAGCGACCATCTCATTCCGTCATCCCGAGCGTAGTCGAGGGACCTCGAGAGTCGGATCTTTCATGGCGATGTCAAGCTTCGAGGCTCGAGGTCCCTCGACTACGCTCGGGATGACGGGTTTTACCTGGTCTTCTCTGGCTAACGATTCAGTGGGTTAAGCGTCAATGTCGCGCCCGTTCGAACTTCCCCGCAATCGTCCTCCGGGCATTTCAGGACGATATTCCCGTGGCCCACCATCTCCACCG
Organism: uncultured Thermomicrobiales bacterium; assembly: GCA_964601285.1. Lineage (GTDB taxonomy): Bacteria > Chloroflexota > Chloroflexia > Thermomicrobiales > CFX8 > CAYWXR01. Next base: position 10,974 of record CAZRNC010000038.1, read on the forward strand.
CAGGTACCGTGGATAGCAGCACTCGTCCCGTTGTCGACAGTGTCGTTACATGTGTGATCGGAAAAGGCTGCCATGTCGTTACCACCGCCACAAACACGTGAGTTCGCCGACAGGCTCACCTCGCTGGCCATCGAATGTCGCGAGGAGCTGAACCAGGGAAGCCAGGCGATTCAGGAAATCGAAATGCTGATCCGCCAGACCCAGCAGGAAGTCGACCGGCTCAGCCAGCGCGAGAACTCCCAAAACAACCGCCGGCGCGAGATCGAAAACAGCCTCGAATCCTTCTCCCGTGCCGACATCCGGGACATCCTCACCGCAAACCATGAGGTCCAGATGCGTCTCTTTATGATGCGCAGCCAGCTGGAACAACTGGAATCCCGCAGGGATACCATCCGCCATCAGCAGGAGAAACTCCGCATCCTCCTCGATCTCGCCGAAATCAACCGCGACATCGAACACAACATGGATGAAGAAGAGGGAACCCGTCTACTCGCCGGCACCGTGATGCTGGCCGACGGTGCAGACCTCGCCACCCAGATCATCAACGCCCGCGAGGAAGAGCGTGCCCGTGTCGCCGAGCGGCTCGCCAACGGCCCGGCCCAGGTACTGGCCAACGTCATCCTGCGCACTCGCATTCTGGAACGGGTAGCAGAACGCGCACCGGACCAGCTTGCCGGCGAAATCAGCGATCTCCAGCAGATGGCGTCCGACTCGCTGCTCGACATCCGCCGGGCGATCTTCGAAATGCGCCCGCTGATGATCGACGAACTCGGACTGGTAGCCACGCTGCGCCGCTTCTGCACCGATTTCAGCCGTGAAAACGGCGCAACCATCAACGTCGACGGCCCCGAAGATGACGACCCGATCCCGCAGACCGCCCGCGTCGTCCTCTTCCGGTTGATCCAGCAGGCGATGGTCGCCATGGTCAAGCCCAACGCCGGCGCGAAGTTGACGGTGCAGATCCGCTACGAGGAAGCCCAGATGCTCATCCGGATGGATTGCGCCCACCCGGAAGACACCCAATCCACCAACGCCGCCCGCTTCACCCGCGAGCCATACGTCCTGGAATCGCTCGACCTGATCGGCGCCAGCGTCCAATCCGAATCCTTTGGCGCCGGCCAGCGCATCACCTTCCTGATGCCGATCCACGACTAGATCGGTACCACATTTCGACCTGAGAGCCAGGTGGGGCAGGCACAACGTTTGCCTCACCTGTTTGTTCTAATCTGGGAGTTGAGTACGGAGAGAGGTGGGGATGCCAAACCTGCGAACCCCAAATATTCTCATCGCGCTCGGTGCGGGGCTATTGCTGCTGTCAGTCGCAGCTGGCCTGGTCCAGGGTGAGATCTTCAACCCCGTTCTGTTGATCGGGGTGGTGGTTATCATCTCCGGCCTGTATCAGCGGATGACGCTCAAATCAGGAGGACAGCCACTCAAGGCATGGCCGCTTGGACTCTATGCGCTTGTTTGGATTGCATTTACGTTCCTCCGCGCTTATGCCGATGACATCGGAATGCCAGACCAGGGTGAACTGGCAGCCTGGATTGATCGTCTCATGGGATTTGGCACCACACCGACGGAACGGTTACAGCACTGGCTGTACACTCCCGGCGAAGTTGGGTTCATCGACCGGTTTGCATTGTTCATCCATGTCTCGTACTTTGGGGTTCCTCATTTCCTGGCAATTGCACTTTGGCTCCACCGGTCGCCGCGAATTGCCGGGCACTTCGCTTCCTATCTGCGGATGACTGCGATGGTTCTCGGGTTTGGTCTGCTCCTCTACGCGCTCCTCCCGACGAGTCCACCATGGCTACAGGGTGGTTCCTATGGGTCATTGGAGCTTGAACGCCTGGTATGGGCGGTACACGCCAACGACGCAGCACCCAACGAACAGGTGTACGGCGTTGTGACCGATCCGAATCCGATCGCAGCCATGCCGTCGTTACACACTGCCATTACGGTGCTGGTCGCTTTCGTTGCCTGGCGGGTCAATCGTTGGCTCGGCATTATCGCAGCCGCCTATGCGTTCATTATGGGATTGTCTCTTGTCTATATGGGTGAGCACTTTGTTATCGATGTCA
>CAZRNC010000039.1:0-12975 GCA_964601285.1 uncultured Thermomicrobiales bacterium
GGCGACCTCGTGCACAGCAACAACGCCTTTAAGCAACCCGCTTGACGCATTACCCTCTCCGGCGAGTACTAATCTTGACATCTCGCACTTGAGGAATAGGACACGTATCAAGTACTTATGCACTTGAGTTGATGATAAGATCATGCTAACATCGCGACAGGAATGCTTGGTAGACCATCGGCGGACTGCAGCTGCCGGGGGTATTTGAGGGCTATGCCAAAACAACGTGCCCCGCACATACCGTCCTCCCGGACGGAACCAGACCAGCAAACAACGCCCGGAGCCTCTGTGCCGGGTAGCGAGTCGACGACGCCAAACGAGCATTCCGCCAGCCCCACACCTGAATCCCGAGCCGGTACAGACACCCGGCAGCGCGGATGGTTCTGGCATTGGAACGGCATCGTCACCCAGTACTCACCATTGATCGGACTCAAAGGCGTTGGGCTGCTGAACTCCTACACGGTCTGGACAGACCGGCGGGAACAATCTCCCACTCGCGGCTATGCATTCCCCGGCCAGCAGGCTGAGGCCGCTTTCTATGGAGAAGACCGCGCCGAACTGATCACGATCAACAAGATCCTGGTTGCCCTCGATCTGATTGAGATCCGCAAGGAGATGGTGCAAAAGATCGACCCACAGGGCCGGCGCTGGAAAGTACCCCACAACCTCTACCGGGTGAAAGACCGCCCGGATGGCATCGAACTGCGCACAGAAGACGTCCTTCGAGTGGCCGAACTGGCCGCACGGGATGCCGCGGTGTTTCGCTACGTGCGCCGGGTCTTCTCGGAGCGATTTGTTCCGATCGACCGGGACAACGTCTGGCACCGGATTCTTGAAGAGGTCGCTGAAAACCAGACCTGGCAGCAACTGGCAGCCAAGACTGCCCGGATCGAGGAGCGCGCAAGCGCCCGCAGCCGGGCTGGCCACAAGGCGCGCACCGGACAGACCGCGCCGGCAGCTGCATCCAGCGATCCGGACTCTACTATTGCGGCACGAATGACCACTGGTCATTATGCAGATACAGCGTTACCTGAAACACAACAGTCCGATGGCGGCGGCCATCACCACCAAACCGTTGTTGCCGGGTGCAACAACGGTTTACACGACAACACAACCAATGTTGCAGCCACCAACAACGGTTCAGGGGCCGGTGTTGAACCCACCAACACTGGTTTACAGGGCGGAGAGGAAAGCAGTGCTGAAACGACCAACAATGGTCAGCCGAGCGTTGTTGCACCCGGCAACACTACGTATCACCAAGAGATTTCTACAACCACGACAACAACTACCAACGCATCAACAGGAAACGACAACATCGATTCCGGGGTTCCACTCCACCCGGAAATTTCATCAACCAACGATCATCCAACGTTTGGGAGCCGGAATGAAATCAACAACCCTCCGCCTGCTGGATCAAATGGGCTGGACCACCACACCGCCGCTCTACCTTCCGGTTCGGAATCGGGAACTGAGCGAACTGGCGGGCAATCGGCTGAGCGGAGTGCTGTTAACCCCACAGGATGGGGACCGCTGGTCGATCCATGTCCACTGGTCGTTTCCCTCTTCGAAGCCGCAAACAGCCGACCTGCCTCACCACTCGAACGAATCCTCCTGGGAGAACTTGAACGAGACGCAGCCGCTCCCGCAGCTGCCACCGGAGAAACCGGCGCAGACTGGATCGTCGCCGCGCTACGTGAAGCGGTCGCTTCCGGGTCGACATTCGTCGCTCCGAAACGCATTCAGGAAATCATCAACCGCTGGGCAACCGAGGGTAGACCTGTCGGAATAGCCAACACTGCCACCGGGATCAGCGATGCAACCGCCGCTGAATCGTCGGTGCAGCTACCTCGTGGAAGAAGCGCCGATAAGCTTTGGCAGCAGGTGTTGGCTGAACTGGCCGGTGTGCTCGATGCCGATAGCCACTGGCGGCTGTTCGGTGGCAGCCGGATCTCCGGCTATCGCAATGGCGAGATTGAGTTGGAAGTGTCTGCCGCAGTCGAAGCCAAACTGTCTGCCGAATACCGCTCGATGGTCGAGCGTCGTCTAAGCCAGCAATTGCGCCGCGAGGTCACCGTACGGTTTGTTAGCGTGCAGGATAGCCTAGTGCCACCCTCGGACGATCCGGAACCGGTTGTTCTATCTCGCAGCGATGCCGAACAGTCTCGACAGCTTTGGCGGGTTGTCCTTGATGGGCTTGATCCCGCAATCAGCGCAGAGGAACGCTCCCGGCTCACCGGTTCGTTGCCGCTTGGTCAGGATCCGGACGGAACGATAGTCATCGGTGCGTCGTCGGCATTGGCGGTTCGGTTGCTCAATGGCCGCTGCCGGGCGGCGGTTGAATCGGCGTTGCGCCCGGTACTTGGTGGGTCACATTCCATTCGGGTTGTTGAGCATGGCCGCTGGTCGATTGAATCGGAAGCAGGAACGTCATGACCGGCTGTGATCGACAGCGAGCCACCTTCCTTGAGCATTCCGAAGCGGCTTCCGGGCATAGCGCAGCGACGGTTGTGGTGAACCGTATTGATGTTGTCGGATTGCGACTGGCGATCCGCTTGCTCGATGCCGGCTACCGAGTGCTCGGCCGTCAGGTTTCCAATCAGTGGCGGCAACAGTTTGAAGCAGCCGGCGGGGAAGTGCTTGATCAGATGCAGGAACTACCAGACACAGCCTGGTTCATTGCTTCAACAGCGACTGCTGATCCGCGTCCCGAACAGCTTGCCGGTCTGTTAACCGTCGCACCGTCACGGTGGCGTCCACGGGTTGCCCTACTGGGCGGTACATCGGCGCTCGAGGATGTCCAGCGACGAACGGTGACCACGGTTCAGGTCCGATCTGGTTCGCAATCCGCTAACTCGCTGACCGTTTACCTGGCAGTCGGCCGGCACGGAACCGAACTTGGAGTTTCTGGGGACCAGGTCCTCTTTGAACGGGCGTTGCCGCTGCTCACCGCATTGTCCGACCAGGTGCTGTTCGCATCCGGTGGCATGCATTCGAAGAACTAGCTGGCTGACGCTCCCAGCTCCAGCACCAACTCGCCCTCTTCCAATCGTATCGATGTCACCTCGTAGCCGGATTCGTTCAAGACCTGGTTGATCGTTTCAGTCGCTACCCGTTCGACTTCGGCATGGTCGATAACATATTGAAGAGGCCCGCCGATCGAACCGTTTACCAGCCTGATCTGCCCATCCTCGACCACAACATCAGCTGAATAGTCGCCGCTAAGCCCATAGGCGCTCATTTCAGCGCTGATGCCTTCCGGACCGATGTTCACATCCAGATCGTCCACCGGCCCCATGTCACGCCCTTCGTGCAGCCGCTGGTTGATCTCGGCCTCGCTGATCGTAATCGAACCCGACTCGAGATCTCCCAATTCAGCCTGTATCCGATCGCGAACTGAATCTTCAATGCTGGTGCGGATATTGGTCGCCACAACATCGGCCACGCGTGGCTTGATGAAGAGATCGGCAACCACGAAGGTTCCGATGAGTATTCCGGCAACGAGCGCCATCATCACCAGCAACGGCACGAGGCAACCCCCACCGCGCTTTCGCTGGCGTGGTGCTGCTGGTGCCGGGCGCTGAGCGGGCTGATATGGGGCCGGAGCATGGCCATTCGCTTGCTGGCTGGCCACACGGGTAAACGGCATTCCGCAACTGCTGCAATGGCTGCTGCCGAGCGGATTTCGCGTGCCGCATTGCGGACACTGCATTGGTGTTCCTTACGTCAATTCGGGCAACGGCGTCACATCTCGACAATCAACCGGTTTCAGAACGGTTATTCAGTACTGGCAGCCTGCGTCTGCAACCGGCGCACTTTATGGTACTGTGTCTGTGGAGTTAGAACTTGACAGTAGAATAAGAAGATCCCATGCGGTACGGTTTTGTTATCGACCAGCGCAAGTGCATTGGTTGCCATGCTTGCACGGTGGCCTGCAAATCTGAAAACGAGGTGCCACTCGGTGTCTTTCGCACCTGGGTGAAGTACGTCGAGAGTGGCGAATTTCCGAACGCCCGACGGCATTTCAACGTTCTGCGCTGCAACCATTGTGAAGATGCTCCCTGCGTCGAGATCTGCCCAACCGGTGCGCTTTTCAAGCGTCCGGATGGCATTGTCGATTTCGACAACCGCAAGTGCATCGGCTGCAAGGCCTGCATGCAGGCGTGTCCCTACGATGCGCTCTACATCGATCCGGAGAACAACACTGCCGCGAAGTGCAACTACTGCGTCCACCGGGTGGAGCAGGAGCTCCTGCCTGCCTGCGTCGTCGTCTGTCCGGTGAAGGCAATCATCGCCGGCGATATCGACGACCCCACCAGCGAGATTGCCCGGACAATCGGCAGCCAACCGGTGACCGTGCGTAAACCCGAACAGGGAACCAAACCGAAGGTCTTCTATGTCGGTGCCGAGGATGCCTCGCTGACTCCGGAAGCGCTCGCTCTGGGTCAGAGCTATATGTGGGCCGAACTGCGTGGTGATGGCTATGTCAACGGTATCGACAACCACACCCTGGCCGGCCAGCCCTACGAACGTCCGCCGGATCTGACGCCTGAAGCCTGGGATTCGGACCCTGCGTTGGCAATGCCTGGCTCACCACGGGTAGCCTACGACGTCAGCCATCCTCGTCCCTGGGGCTGGAAGGTCTCCAGCTATCTTTGGACGAAATCAATCGCCGCCGGGTCTCTTGGCCTGGCAGCAGCCTTGTTGCTTGCCGGCTGGAGTTCCGACCGCGACCTGCTCGAGATCGCCGCCCCGTTGCTGGCGGTGCTCTTCATATTGATAACGTCCGTCCTGCTGATCGTCGATCTGAAGCGTCCGGAACGCTTCTGGATGCTGATGTTCAAGCCGAATAGAACGTCCTGGCTGGCGCTCGGTGGCTATGTCCTGGCCGGATTTGGAGGTTTGGCCGGCATTTGGATGCTTGCTGGATTGATTGGTCTCGATAGTGGCTGGGCGCTGCTGGCAGTGCTTGGGTTGCCACTGGCTGCAGCAGCAGCCGGATATACCGCCTTCCTCTTTGGCCAGGCCGAGGGACGCGACTTCTGGCAGAGTCCGCTGCTCTTGCCGCATCTGCTCGTTCAGGCAACGATCGCCGGAGCCGGCGTGCTGGCGCTGTCTGCTTTGGCAATTGGCATCTCGGTAGACCTGCCGGAGCTGCTCGGTTGGGTCCTCCTGGGTGGACTTTTGGCCAATCTGCTGGTGATGTTCGCAGAATTATTCTCGCACCATCCAACGACCCACATCGCACGTGCAGCTTCGGCCATGACCGTCGGCAGCTACTCCCGGCTCTTCTGGGCCGGCGCGGTCGTCGTCGGTGCCGTTATCCCGCTGGTGCTGCTCATCATCTTCCTCACCGGCGGCCCGCTCAGCGCCCTCGGCGTCGCAGCCGCCCTCTCCCTCGCCGGACTGCTCGCCTACGAACACGCCTGGGTCCAATCCGGCCAGATCGTGCCGTTGAGTTAGGAAACGATTGTGTTGGTCACTACCTTCGCCATGATGTGTTCAGGAGGAGCCACCCAGAGCGCGTCGTAGTCCGGCTCGAATTGCTCCTTGACCAGAGCACGCAGCCTCGGGTTCCTGGCGACTGATGCGGCGCTGGCAGCTTCCTCAGATTCCCAGAGGTGGATGACGATCTGGCGGCCGTCTTCGGTCACCAGGCAGAGTTCACCCAGATGCCCACCTTCATCCTGCAGGGCAGCTGTCCAGATCTCACGCTTCTCAGCGCGGGCCGCTTCCATGTCCGGTTTCTCCGGGTCGAATTGGTAGACGCTAATTCTGGCGATTGCTGTCATACGATCTCCCCATCTGTTCTTGCGGATTGCCACCGGATTCAGCCTATAATGCCCCATACCCAGAGTGAATAGCGGCGATTGTGGCACACCCTTCCGGACATGCGGCGGGTGGATCCGCATTCTCCACGACGTATGCGTACCACAGGAGTGAGGAGCTTCCTTGATGGCTGACCGTACCCGTTCGCATCGATCCCTGTTCGGAACATTCGTCTCAATGGTCACAATAGCCCTGTTGCTCGCCTCATGTGGCGGGAGCAGTGGGGATAGTTCAGCGGGGAATGGCAACGATGGTGGCAGCGAGGAAGCTCCGGTCAACGAGGCACAGGCGCTGTTTATCGAGGTTGGTTGTGCCGAATGTCATGGCGAACAAGGCGAAGGTGTCGAGGGCAGCGCGCGATCATTGCAGGGCACACGGACGATCATCGACCAGTTTTCAACCCGCGTGCGCAATGGTCGTGGCCAGGCAATGCCCGCGTACACCGCCGACGAGATCAGCGATGAGCAGATCGTCATGATTCATGAGTGGCTTGCCAGCCAGTAATCCACGGAATCCGGTCGCAGGTTGCCCTATCTCGCGATATACTGAGAGAAACGATGCCATATCGCAAGTTCTGGCTGGAAATGAGTCTATTGTGAGTGAAGAAGCAGAACTGATCACCCTCGGAGAAGCCCAGAAACGCCTCGGCGTCAGCCACACCACCATGGCTCGCCTGGTGCGGGAAGGCCGATTTGCCCTCTATCGCAATCCGCTGGACGGCCGGCAGAAGCTGGTTGATGCCCGTGAACTGGACGAATTCCTGCGGCCGCAGCGTATAACCGAGCGGCGAGCCCGTCCGGACGACCGGGCTCGGGCGCAGCAATCACACGAACTGCTCATTCTGTTGCGGGAAGCAGAGCTAAGCGGAACGCCGGGACGGTTTGTGGTCACCCGTGAGGCGGTGGTCCACCCTGGTCTGCCGCATGGCGGCGTTCGGGTGGCAGAGGACGTGTTCAACCGGCTGATCACCGAGAACTATTTGCGGGTGCATACGGAAATCATTCACCGGATTGGCGACCACGTCGGCCGGGAGTTCATCCTGACCGAACGTGGCCGCGAAGAAGCGGATCGAATGTCCGGGAACTAGCCGTCTTTTATGAATCTCCGGCCAGGGCGATGCAGGCAAACCCGCATTTTGCCTGGGTCGGCACACCAAAGCGGGCCGTATGCCGTGCTGGCAGCCCGTTCGGGAAATGCTTCACATATTCGGCGTTGATCTCGTTGTAGTCAGCCGAATTGGTGATCAGCAACGTCACCTGGATGACATTCTCCAGCGACGTGCCAGCGTCTTCCAACACAGCTTTCATGTTATTGATTGCTGCACGTGCTTCTTCGGTCGCTGTGCCGTGAGTGCCCCCGGATATCCCCGAGACAAAGACCAGCCCCGCTGCCTTCGTCGCCCGCGAAAACGGCGTTGGCTTACCCTCCGGCTGAGGAAAGAACTCGATTCCAGTCATCCAGGTATCCTCCTACACTTCCCACTCATACACCGGCATCACCTGCCGGCACCATTTGTTTAGCCTAGACCAGCGATCTTGCGTTGCACAGATAGGACGATACTCAGTGGATGGAATCAATCAACGCGAGCAAGCTCGAATACAATCACGCGACGAGGAGCGCCCGTAGAGTCTGTGTGCTCTACACGATGCTTGATGTATCTCATCTCTCCTTTAAATCGAACTTTTCCGCGATCTGCTCCCTTTGACGCAAGTTGTTCAAAGAGAAAGACGCGCTTGTTGTTTTGTTCATGATCGCGGATGGCCTTATTGCCTCGTTGAAAGACCATATCTCCGGATTGACCTTCGCCGGTGTAGTGAAAGGTATGAGCATCCTTCCACCTATCATGGCCGTACCCATGCTCCTTGCCACTTTCACCAGTGAAGATGAAAATGACAGGGTATCGCCTAGGAGTTGAAATACCGCCTTGAGGCTGGCCGCCGAACTCCGCCATGATCTCCTTACGCACGTAGATTTGGTTCTTTACAAACCCGTAATTTGGCTGGGAGATCAGACTACTATTTTCTTGCAACGGCGCATCCTCCATTAGCTTTGACGTAGGGCTGGCTGCATGGGTGGGATTGTATGGACTCGCCCACGACTGGTGGCTGATAAACTCGCGTAGCGCCTGGTAAACGATATCTTGCACAGTCGGAGGACTGGCGAACTCTTTGCGGTAGCGTTCAACAGCTTCTGCAAACTCGTCGTCCAACGTTACAGTGATTTCTCTCATGGTGGAACTTTACCCCAGTTCCGTGTTGTTCTGAAGGGCGTTGTCGAAGCACGGGCTGCAACTGGTTCCTTGGTGCGTGCCGGCAGTGGCACTTTCGGGATGCCACCTGACGGCCTATGATCCAGGAGTTGAATTGACTTGCTGATCAAGGAGAACCTGCCATGTCTTCCACGCCGACAACTGATTCCCAGATGTATCAGACGATGCACCGGCAGCCGGATGATCTGCGACGGGTGCTAACCGAGGGTTGGGGTGCTGCCGGCGAGGCGGCCGGGTTGCTGCGCGGTGCCAATCGTGTGTTCATCACCGGAATCGGCACCAGTTATCACGCTGCGCTGATGGGCGAATGGCTCTTCCGGGCAGCCGGTGTTGATGCTCGGGCAGTAATGTCGTCCGATTTTGCGCTCTACTTCGATCAGATCGGGTTGCGGCCAGATGATGCAGTCATCGTCATGGCGCACTCCGGCGTGAAGCAGCTATCGATTGTTGCAATGGACAAGGCCGTCGCCGCCGATGCCACGGTCATTTCGATTGGCAGCCGAACCGCGGAACACCCAGGCTCACAACTCATTCTGCGGACAACCGAGCGGGAGACGTCGGCAGCGTTCACCTCGTCCCATTTGACAGCGATGACCGTGCTTGCCCAGATCGCAACTGAGCTTGGAGCAGACCGGTTCCGGGAAACACTCAACGCGCTGCCGGACCAGGTGGCGGCGATCCTCGACCGCGAAGATGAAGTTCTGCCAATCTCACGGGAAGCGGCAGAGCAGCGCATCTACGCCATGGGAGCCGGACCGAATGCCATTTCGGCAATCGAGGCGGTCATCAAGGTACGCGAGGCTGCCTATGGCTGGATCGATGCGCTACCGGCTGAACAGTTCCTCCATGGACCAATGGTGGCCTTCAATGAAGGGGATCTCGCGGTCGTCATCAATGTCGATGGCGCAGCAACCGCGCGCGTTGGCGAGATTACCGCATCGCTGAACGCAATGGGAGGCAAGCTCTGGTTGGTCGGAACTGGCGTGGATGCTGTTCCGGATGCTCCACTCTTCGAATTGCCAACGATCGACGAGGTGCTTTCTCCGCTCCTGACCGTTGTACCGATGCAGATTCTTGCCTACCAGATGGCCGTCGAGAAAGGCATCAATCCGGACACGTTCCGGCGAGACAATCCGGTCTATGGCGCAGCGTTTGGGCTGTTGAAGCTCTGATATGGCATCCGGCTTGCTCGTATCATGGAGAAATCGCAAGGCACACAAGAAGGGCAAACTTCATGAACGATCAGCCAGAGAACCGGACTCATCCAGAGTTAATGGAGGTAATTGGAAGCAGCCGGCGGCAACTTGAAGCATATCTCGAAGCACTGGCGCCGGCACAGTTCGAGACTGCTCCGGACGGACAGTGGAACGCCAAGGACAATCTCGCCCACCTCACGGTCTGGGAACAGTCGATTGTCGGATTGCTCAACGGCGAGCCGCGGCACCAACGGATGGGCATTAGCGAAGAACTCTATCTTTCGCATGATCTTGATGCGATCAACCATGAGATCTACCTGCAACACCACGACCAGCCACTGGATGCGGTGTTGTCGGCTTTTCATGAATCACACCGGGAGATCATGCAGCTGCTGGAATCCCTCGACGACGGAGATCTCCGGCAGACCTATTCCCATTACCTGCCGGCCGAACCAGGTGAAGATTCCGGTGCGCCAGTGATTGAGTGGATCGCCGGGGATACCTGGAAACACTACGATGAGCATCTGAGAATGATCCGCGAACTATTTGAGCAATGAGTTCACAAAATTTCATGGTTTGATCCCCGGCTGGGCCAGCCGGCCGGGCATCTCATTGGTGTACGCAACGTCAGGCTGGAGCAGCAAGCGCCATCACAAAGTACATCGCCGGGTTCCCCGGCCACATGTCCGGCATGTTCAGGCCGGGGATGAATCCGCACGAGCGGTAAAACGCACGGGTCCGCTGGTATCCATCGGCAACTCCAGGCTCTGGACGTTGTTCCGAGAGGGTTGCCACAAACAGAAACTGTTGTCCTTCTGCCTGCAGTTCATTGACGAGTTGCTCCATCAACCGATGACCAATGCCTTGCCCGCGGTGCTCGGCATGCACCGCCATCCAGGTAATCTCGGACGTCGTGTCGAAATGCGGCTCAATCGTCAGAAAGCCAACAACCTTCCCGTCCAGTTCCGCAATCAAACCTCGTGAGGTTCGCACGGCCTCGGCACAGGCCTGTTGTCCGCCTTCATTACCAAAGTGATAGGGCAGCGACCCGATCACGTTGTCGCACGCAGCGGCATCTTCGGGCTTCAAGTTCCGGATATGCAGCACAAAACCTCCCTGCAATACACGATAGGTGCCTTCTTTCGATGTTACCGGATTGCCGGTGGGTGTATCATTCACAGGCTCAGGTCGAAACGAATCGTTGATCCGATTCGATCCTGCTGAAAGCTCCCGGTTCAGGCGAACCGGTGAATCGTGCCCCGTGGAGGTTTGTATCTTGGACGGTAGTTCCAGTACTTGCCAACAATCCGAGCCGGCGGGTGATCCTTGCCGGTGGACCGGGTGGTCCAGATAGAGCACACCCCGAGGTAACGATTCCTCATGTTGCTTTCCTGCCCCCGGAATACCGGGGGTGAACTGTTTCCGGCCGGAGAAACCCTGCATCCGGCTTGCCGCGCCAGCGGCAGCAATAAACAGTGACAGGAGGCGACCATGGCCCGCAACTGGCTTCGACACCATGTTGGAACGCAAGATGGACAGGCGGTCATCCGCAAGATCGTCGTTTGCCCGGTACATGAGCCGGCAGGACCGGTCTGTGATCTGCAATCCGATTCACCAGTGCATGCCGGCGTTCACAACGACCAGCCTACCCAGGACCCTCGTGCGATGCTGATCAACCGCATTGTCGAGCACGACCGGCAGCGACGGTGACAGTGATGGCGGAGCAGCGCACCTACTGCTCCGCCACACTCCATTCAAAATCGCGAAGCCCCCGGATAAACATGCCCACCAGCGATTGAAAACTTGAGTCGATATCGACCGGCAATCCGAATCCACCGGAGAGTTCGAGCGACACAAAGCCATGAACCAGGCTCCGCAACGCCCGGATGGCATTGATCTCGCCGGTCTCACTCAAGCCGTATTCCTGCAATATGAGATGCAACACCTGCAACACATCTGTGCTGGCAGCTTGCAAGGCCAGGTCCGGTTCTGCCGGTGCTCGCTGGGTTAGCCGGTAGAGGCCGGGATGTTGATGAGCAAACGCTCGATAACTGTTGGCAACGGCCATTACGGCATCATCGCCAGATTTCCCGATTGCAGCCCGGCTGATAATCCGCTCCAGCTCACGCACCCCGTAGACTGCCAGCTCCTGGTGCAATTCTTCCTGCCCGGCGATGTGGTTGTAGAGCGAAGGAGGACGCACCCCAAGATTCTCGGCAACTACTTTCAGCGGGACATCCTGACCACCAGCCTGGTCGTATAGCTCGGCTGCGGTCTGGACAATGCGATCACGGCTGAGTCCTGCTCTAGGTTGCACCGGCTGCCCGCCCACCCAGTTTCCGGCGTGCTTCAGCAATAGCGTTGTCCATCTGAAGCAGCGGGTCGGCTATTGCCTTGCCGTGGCCGACTGCCAACAGCGAAGGATTCAACGCTCGCAGCCTGATCGCCGATTCCAGAGCAAGCGACTTGTTTTCGGTAAAGACCGCCGGGAACGGGAACGACCAACGCACAATGCCGGCTACCGCGGTTCCACCCTGGGTAACAAAGGCATCGCCGGCGATCAGCGCCTGGTCTCTGGTATCCAGGAACGCAATCTGGTCTGCGGCATGCCCGGGACTATGGATTACCTTCAGCGAGCCGATCATGTCGCCATCATCGATCGTCCGGGTAGGATTGCCCTTCTTCCCAAGGATTTCGGCGGTGCGCGGGTGCATCAGAATCTCTGCGTCCGGCAACGCCCGGCGTAACGCCGGCAGCGCGCCAACATGATCGTTGTGGCAATGCGTCAGGACGATCCGGCGAATCGGCTCCCCGGCATCATCAGCAGCCGCCAGAATCGCTTTTTCGGATCCCCCGATAGCAGCGTCGATCAGGGTAAATCCGTCATCTTCCCGAACCAGGTAGACATTGATCGGAAATGCTTTGGGCCAGCGGGTGAGCTGGATCAGGTTGGGTGTGAGTCTGGTTGTTTTCATCGTGACCCTTTCGGTAGGTGGCATTCACATGCATCGCGAACTAACTCTAGCACGCCTAAACTAATAGCATTAGTTTAACACGATGAAACAACCCGACGCACCTGCTACCGGAATAGCAGACACGCCGGGCATCAGATGTGACGGATGTCCGGTTAGTGGCCGGCAAGTCGCTCCGGCTTGATAACGATCGCTGTGGAATAGGTTGCAGACATCTGTTCTGCAGAAATACCCAGAGCCGGAATCAGCGGTGCATATTTCTCAACAAATTCTGGAACCTCAATTGCCTGCGGATGGTCGGCCGGGACTTCTGCCGGCCCTTCCAGGCGGACGATGTTGCCGCCATTCCCATCCGAATCGAGATTAAAGGAAACTCGCGGATTTGCCTCAATATTCCGCAGTTTGAGCTGGTTTGGCTGGCTGTAGATCAACACGGATTCGTCTTCCTGCCAGACAAACCAGACCGGAATGGACTTTGGCTGTCCGCCTTCGGTAATCGTCGTCAGCCAGCCAGTGGTTTCCTGTTCCAGTCGCGTTGCGGCCCGCTGTCCAAACTCGGTCGAACGGTCAACAATCATGAAATCCATTCCTTTCTGAAGATGTGCATGCTAAAAGCCGGTCAATCGCTCCGGATGAAAGATAATCGGCACCGAGTACTCGGCGGCAAACTGCTCGGCTGTCGAAGGAATTGTCGGGATCGATTCACCGTACT
>CAZRNC010000040.1:0-12971 GCA_964601285.1 uncultured Thermomicrobiales bacterium
CTTCGACTTCGCTCAGGATGACAAACACGCCGGCAGGTACACGCTAAAACCGGAACTCGTTCAAGCAGCCGGACGCATGCGATGTGCCCTTACAGGGTTGCGAAACAGCATGACACGATACGCTAGTCAGACTACTGAGTACCGGACCACAGGGATTCTGTCGTCACCAATAGACGTAGCCGCGCAATTCATTGCGCCTGGCCAACGCTCTGGTGATCGAACAAGGGCGCAATGAATTGCGCGGCTACGTCTATGAGGCACGGTGGCAAGTCCCCTTTGGGTTGGTACTGAGCGGAGCGAAGCGGAGTCGAAGGATGACAGTGAAAGAGGCATGTGCAGGCCATGACCGGAACTAATTGGTACTGGTGCGAATGCAAGTCGCACCAGCGCAGGCGGTCGAACGAAAAGGGGTCCGGGCATTGTGCCCGGACCCCTCTTCTCTTACGAATCGTTGTGCGCTTGATAGCCTACCAGTTCATAACGATGACCATCAGAAGCGCGACGATGTTGACGATCTTGATCATCGGGTTGATGGCCGGGCCGGCGGTGTCCTTGTATGGGTCACCTACCGTGTCACCGGTGACCGATGCCTGGTGGGCAAGCGAGTTTTTGCCACCGTGTGCGCCGGATTCGATGTACTTCTTGGCATTGTCCCAGGCCGCGCCACCTGTCGTCATGGAGATGGCGACGAAGAGGCCGGTGAGGATAGAACCGATCAGCAGACCGCCGACGGCTTCCTTGCCAAGGGTAATGCCAAGGATGATCGGGGCGAAGATCGGCAGCATGGCCGGCAGGATCATCTCGCGGAGCGCCTGCTGGGTCACGATGTCGACCGCCCGGCCGTATTCCGGACGCTGTGTTCCTTCAAGAATGCCAGGCATTTCCTTGAACTGCCGGCGAACCTCGATGACAACAGCGCCACCTGCCTTGCCGACAGACTCCATCAGAAGTGCGGCAAAGAAGTACGGCAGTGCGCCACCGACCAGCAGGCCGATCAGCACGTTTGGATCAGAAAGGTCGAACGGGATCGGAACTTCCAGCTCCAGGAAGAACGAGGCGAAGAGCACCAACGCAGCCAGACCGGCAGAACCGATAGCATAAGCCTTGGTGATGGCCTTGGTCGTGTTGCCAACTGCATCCAGCGGATCGGTGATCGCGCGCACTTCCGCCGGCATTTCGGACATCTCGGCAATGCCGCCGGCGTTGTCAGTGATCGGACCAAAGGAGTCAATGGCGACGATGATGCCGGCCATTGAGAGCATGGCCATTGCGGCGATCGCAATGCCATACAGACCGGTGTGGCCGCCACTTGCAGTCAGGCCATAGGCGACATAGATTGCCAGGCCAATCATGGCAATTGGCAACGCCGTCGACTTCATGGAGATTCCGAGACCGGAGATGATGTTGGTTCCATGTCCGGTTTCTGATGCCTTGGCGATGTCTTTAACTGGCTTGAAGTTGGTTGAGGTGTAGTACTCGGTGATGACCACAAAGCCCAGCGTGACTACGATACCAATGACCGCGCAGAGGAAAATCTTCAACGTCGCGCTCAGTCCGAAGGTCAACCCGAACAAGCTGACGTCCGCGCCGGTGATGACGCCGTTGTCGGACATCAACCAGCTGGTGATCGGCAGGAATGCGACCACAGCCAGGACAACCGTTGCGATCAGGCCCTTGTAAAGGGCGCCCATGATCGAACCGTTGGAGCCAACCTTTACAAAGAATGTCCCGAGGATTGAGGCGATAATCGATGCGGCGCCAAGCACCAGCGGGAAGACAATCGCGGCTTCATTGTCCGGGAAGACAAGGCTGCCGAGGAGCATGGCGGCGATTGCGGTTACGGCATAGGTCTCGAACAGGTCGGCTGCCATGCCGGCACAGTCGCCAACGTTATCGCCGACATTATCTGCGATAACAGCCGGGTTACGCGGGTCGTCTTCCGGGATTCCTGCTTCGACCTTGCCGACAAGGTCCGCGCCGACATCGGCAGCCTTGGTGTAGATACCGCCACCGATCCGGGCGAACACCGAGATCAGCGAACCACCGAATGCCAACCCGATGAGCGAGGCAACGTCGCGGAAGATCCAGTAGAAGCCGGCAACCGAAAGCAGGCCAAGCCCTACGACAAACAGACCCGTTACGGTTCCGCCCCTGAAGGCGGTGCTCAGTGCTGCGTCGAGGCTGGTACGACCGGCCTCAGCAGTGCGGATGTTGGCACGCACGGCGACGCTCATGCCGATAAATCCGGCTGCAGCCGAGGCTATCGCGCCAACAAGGAATCCAACAGCAGTCTGCCAATCGATCAGGACCACCAGGATCACCGCGATGACGACGGCCACAATGGCGACAATCTGGTACTGGCGGCGCATGTATGCTTCTGCGCCTTCCTGGATCGCACGGGCGATATCCCGCATGCGTTCATTGCCATCCGGTTGGGCAAGAACTGCTCTCACCAGGATCACGCCGTACACGATCGCCGCAAGCGAAGCGATCACTGCGAGGACTAGCCCCGTTGTTACATCTGACAAACCGTCGAACCCCCCACCTCTTCCATGAGTTGCCCACACCTAACCGCCGCACGGAAACTCCGCACGACGGATAAGAGAACTGCGCGTATTGTAAGCGGCTTGGACGTGGGTGGCAACAGAAATCCTTTAGCGGATCGCCCAATACACTCGATGACCTTATACTGTCGTAGCCAGGACCGGACGATGGACCATGTTTGAAAGGGATTTTCGGTGACAATTGGCGACTATCATGTGCACACCAGATTCTCGATTGACTCCACGGAAGAGATGGAGCGTCAGTGTCTGGCTGCAATCGAACGAGGAATCTCCGAGATAGCCTTCACCGAGCATGTAGACCACGATATTTGCGACGCAGACTCGATCGCTCACTACAACTTTGCCGCATACGCCGAATCAATTCAGGAGCAGCGGGAGCGATTCGGTGACCAGTTGGAGATTCTGCTGGCGGCCGAGGTTGACTGGAACGAGTCTATTCGTGACGAGGTTGCGAAATTCGTCGAGGACCACGACTTCGATTTCATCATTGGCTCGGTCCATAACATGCATCACAAGTACGTTGGTTTCTCGACGTTGGACGAGCTTGGCGGGCCACGCAAGATGTACGACGACTATCTGGATCAGGTGGCAGGGCTGGTTGACACTGGTCTGCCGAATGTCATTGGCCATATAGACCTGCCGCGTAGATACCATCTGGTTTCGATGGACGAGGTTGACGCCGCGCACTTCGAACAGCGTCTCCGGGAGATTTTCCGGCTGGCGGCCCAACGAGGCGTCGGCTTTGAGATCAACACCTCAGGCATCCGGAAAGAGGTCGGCGTCAGCCATCCGGAAACCAGTGTGATCGGCTGGTTTATTGAAGAGGGTGGCTCAGTTCTGACTGTCGGTTCCGATTCGCACCGGGCGAAGGACACCGGTCACTCGATTCCGGAGACGTATCAGAAGCTGCGTGAGATGGGCATCGACTGGCGAAGCTCGTTCGTTGGTGGCAAGCACCAGCGGGTGGCTCTTCCCTAGTCACCTCACCCGTGACCCTGTCGTCATTTCGACCGTAGCGGAGAAATCTCGTCAAATAATCCTGGACACGTGAAGACATCTTCCGTCGGAGCGGCGTTGTCTGGGTCCAGATCCGAGTCGAGATTTCTCCGCTTCGGTCGGAATGACGGTTGAGGCCACGTTCGTCACGACGAAATGACGGGAACTGGAGTGACCGGCCCGCGCCTGGCTACAGATTCAGCCGTCGGAATATGCCGTGGGGCAGGTGGCGCAGGCCGGACATGACCCAGCGCATCTTGGCCGGCACCCAGACGATCCGGACGTTCTTCTTCAGACCATCGAGGATCGCTGACGCGACTTCTTCCGGGGTTGCGGCCAACGGTGCGTCCTTGAGGTGACCTGTCATCTTGGAACGGACGAATCCCGGGCGGACGATCATCACATTTACGCCGGAACCGTGCAGCGCATCGCCCAGTCCATGGGCGAACCAGTCCAGACCTGCCTTGGAAGACCCGTAGACGAAGTTGGAACGGCGAGGTTTCTCCGCAGCGACTGTGGACATAACGACAATCGTGCCATGTCCCTGACGCTTCAACGCATCCGCGAGCGGGATAAGCACGGACACCGGCCCGACGAAATTTGTCTGGATCACTCCGAGCGTCCGTTCCCGGTCCTTCTCGTCGGCCATCTGTTCGCCGAGGACGCCATAGGCGAGGAACACAAGGTCCAGATCGCCAAACTGGTCGACGACCGAGTCTACGAATCCTTCGTGGCTCTCCAGGTTGGTTCCATTAAACGGGACCATTTCGACAGCGGTCGCGCCAAGTTCAATAAGGTCTGCCTTGCGCGCTTCCAGGCGGGATTGGTCGCGGCCGGCAAGGATGATCGTTCGAACGCGCTCGCGGATCAGGCCAGCAAGGGTGGCAGCAGCGATATCGGAATCACCGCCCAAAACCAGCACCGTTTGCAGATCGCCCAGTGAGTTCTTCAAGACTGTTACTCCACATCTCTGAGGCGCAATCTGCGCGCCATGTCAGACTGCATGCGTTGTTCCGGGTCGACAGTCGCCAGCACCTCACGCCACCGGTCGAGCAATGGGTACATTGCCGGGATCGATTCGGGCCGCAGACGGGAATCCTTCGCCAGATAGACTTTGCCGCCGGCTTCCAGAACCAACCGGTCGAAGCGTTCGAGCAGAGCAGCCAGACCCGATGTGCCCGCCGGGAAATCAACGGCCAGAGTCCACCCGGGAAGAGCGAACGACATATAGCCGTGACTATCGCCCATTCGTTTGAGCACGGCAAGCGATGTTGGCCAGCCTTCGGTGGCGAGCGTTTCGACCACAGTTCGGACAACGTCGTCGCGTTCGAACGGAACCACGAACTGATACTGGATGAACCCGGCAGAACCGTACATTCGGTTCCAGCGATCGAGCATATCTAACGGATAAAAGAATGCATCAATCGTCTGGATTGCACGACGCTCCTGTGCTGGAGATTTGCGATACCAGGCCTCGTTCAGCAACTTGAGAGTTGCCGGCCGGATCAATCCCGATGGTGCCCATGGCGGAGTCGGAAGGCCGGGCGGAGTCTTTCGATTGAGACTGGCTTTGTTGGGGTCGGGAAGGTCAGAGATCAACGCATGGTTCCCACGTGTGAGGACAGAGCGGCCGAGGTTTGCTCCAGTGGCGATGCAATCGACCCAGGCGACCGAGTAGCGATAGCGGTCGTCCTCTTCACTTTGCAACCGCATGACCTCGTCGAGGTTCTTCGTCCGGTCGGTGTCCACGACGAATACTGCCGTTTCAATCCGTGGCAGCCGGAGCGTTGCCGTGAGAATGACTCCTGTTAGCCCCATCCCGCCGGCGGTTGCCCAGAAGTACTCCGGCGTTTCGTCCGGTGTCAGGTGGAGCAGGTCGCCGGTGGGAGTGAGCAGCGTCATTGCCAGAACATGTTCGGCAAAACTACCGTCGGCGTGGTGACTCTTTCCGTGGACATCACAGGCAATCGCACCGCCAACAGTGACGAATTGTGTTCCAGGCGTGACTGGCAAAAAGAATCCGAACGGGATGATCCGGTCAGCCAGGTTGGCGAGACTGACGCCCGCGTCGACAGTTATGGTGGCATTGGCAATGTCGAACTCGTGAACGCCGGTCAGCGACGTCATGTCGATAACTGTCCCGCCGGCGTTTTGGGCAGGATCACCATAGCTCCTGCCGAGGCCCCTGGCGATGACTCCGCGGCCGGACTTTCCGGTCAACGATGTAGAGATGATTTCGTCATTGGAAGGGCGGATGACACCGGCACGAGTGGGTGCAGTCCGTCCCCAACCGGTTAGCAACTGGTCCTGAACCTGGTCCAGTGGAAGTTCCGTTTTGTCGCCAATCAGTCGTCGTAACATCGGAAGGCCCGATCACTGATCCTGAAAAAGACAAAACCCCGCCTGGCGGGGTTGGAGTCTGATTGCGCGTTTCACGGTGCCGAGAGGCGGGATCGAACCGCCGACACTACGATTTTCAGTCGTATGCTCTACCAACTGAGCTATCTCGGCCTGATGCGTTGTGAGTGAGGCCACACCTGGAGTGGTGGGCGATAGAGGGCTCGAACCTCTGACATCCACGGTGTAAACGTGGCACTCTACCAACTGAGTTAATCGCCCTCACTTCCAAAGAAATCGTGGTGCCCAGGAAGGGACTTGAACCCCCACGCCCTTAACGGGCACTAGCCCCTCAAGCTAGCGCGTCTGCCTATTCCGCCACCTGGGCAGGGCACGGAACCCCTTTTACAGGGCGACGACTAGTGTATCTGTCATCCGCGTACCGTGTCAAGCTAATCCGGGAGAGTTTTTCAGCCACTTGGCCGGTAATCGTGCCTTGACATCGCACGCGCAATCCTGCAGCGAATCTCTCCCATGCTATGATCCGATCCGAACACAATAGGGTCCCGTAACTTGGCCAATCAGGAGGGGTATTTGACCAGATGCGAGCAAAAGTAACGATCGTCGGCGCCGGTAATGTTGGTAGCGTCGCGGCTCAGGAAATCGCCTTGCGCGACTATGCCGATGTGGTGCTGGTCGACATTGTCGAAGGCATGCCGCAGGGCAAGGCGTTGGACATGATGCAGACCGGGCCGGTGCTCGGGTACAACACCGCAATTAGCGGCGCTAACTCCTATGAAGAGACCGCTGGTTCTGATGTCGTGGTTATCACGTCGGGCATTGCACGCAAGCCGGGTATGAGCCGGGATGACCTGCTCAAGACCAACATGGCAATCGTCAAGAGCGTCACCGAGTCGGTTGTTGCCCAGTCTCCCGACGCTGTGTTGGTGATCGTTTCCAATCCGCTCGATGCGATGTGCCACGTTGCCTACGATGCAGCAGGGCTGCCGAAAGAGCGGGTTATTGGCATGGCTGGCGTTCTGGATTCAGCCCGCTTCCGGACGTTCGTTGCCATGGAGCTTGGCGTGGCGATGGAAGATGTCCACGCTCTCGTGCTTGGTGGACATGGTGACACCATGGTTCCGCTGCCACGCTTCACAACGGTTGGCGGCATCCCGATTACCGAGCTGATGTCTGCCGAGCGGATTGCTGCTCTCAGCGAGCGGACGGCAAACGGCGGCGCTGAAATCGTTGGACTGCTCAAGACCGGCTCGGCCTACTATGCTCCTGGCTCATCGGCTGCTCTGATGGTAGACGCCATTGTTCATGACAAGAACCGGGTTGCTCCGGTCAGCGTTCTGCTTGAGGGCGAATACGGCATCAACGGACTCTACGTTGGCGTGCCGGTCAAGCTCGGGGCAGGCGGTATCAAGGAGATCATTGAAGTCAAGCTGACCGACGAAGAGCAAGCTGCGCTGCACAAGTCGTCACAGGCAGTCAAGGGGCTTGTCGACGCGATGGCAAATCTCTAGTCAGTCTGGAATTGGCGGGAACCACGTGGCCGATCGCAAGCAAGACTGGAACAATCCGGACTCCTTGCTCGGTGTAGATGAAGCCCGCGCCCGTATTCTCGCGTTAATCAACGCCGGACCGGTAGTCTCTGTTCCAATCGAGCAGGCTACCGGTCTTGTTCTTGCGGAAGAAATCTTTGCCGGCAGCGACCTTCCGCCGTTCTCAAATTCGGCGATGGATGGGTTTGCTGTCCGATCTGTGGATACCGCAGATGCTCCAGTATCCATGGAAATCGCCGGAACGGTGGCCGCCGGGAGCATTTTCGACGCTCCACTCGAATCAGGAAGCGCACTCAGGATCATGACCGGCGCACCGATCCCCGATGGGGTCGACGCCGTCATCCGGCAGGAAGAAGTGCGCGTCGAGTCCGGCAAGGCAGTTATCTCCCGCATTGTGTTGACCGGCGAGAATATTCGACCGGCCGGCGAGGATGTTCGGGCCGGCGACGTGGCTCTTCTTTCAGGCTCGTGGCTTGGCGCAGGTGCAATCGGATTGCTGGCATCACTGGGCAGACGAAGTGTGCTGGTGCATCCCCGTCCATCTGTTGGGGTGCTGGCGACCGGCGATGAGCTTGCGGTCGCAGGCGATGAACTGCGTCCGGGGATGATCCGCAACTCAAACAGCCCGATGATCGCCGCGGCTGTCCAGCGGGCTGGCGGGCTACCGGTGCTGCTTGGCACTGCTGGAGACACACTCGAACAAGCGACGGAGCGAGTTCTGGCAGCAACCGGCCTGGACCTGCTCGTGACCACCGGTGGGGTTTCGGTCGGTGATCGGGACATCATCAAGGATGTGTTGCAGGCTGCCGGAAACATTGAACTGCATGGACTGAAGATGAAACCTGGCAAACCGTTGGCGTTTGGCATGGTCGGATCCGTACCGGTCATTGCATTGCCGGGAAATCCGGTTGCTGCACTGGTCGGTTTTGATCAGTTTGTGCGACCTTCAATTCTGAAACTGCTTGGCCGGCAGGACCTCGAGATGCCGGTTGTAATCGCCAGGCTGGAATCGACCGTTGTCAATCGCGGTGGCCGGCGGTTGTTTGTTCGCGGAAGTTTGTCCGGGCCGCCAGGATCACTGGCGTTTGAACCGTCTGCTCGACATGGTTCGGGCATGCTCTCAACCGTTGCCGGCCGGCGCTGCTATCTGGTGGTACCGGAAGAGGTCGAGATCATCGAAGCGGGTGAGGTTGTCACCGTGCAATTGCCGGAAGAAGGGTTGTAGCTCGTGGCCACAGGCGCATTTCCGAAGCGGGTGATTCTGGTTGGCCCGAGTGGCTCTGGTAAATCCGAACTTGCAGCACGTCTGGCATCCCGGTTGGGATATTCAGCATTGGATACTGACTCGCTGATCGAACAGCAAATCGGTATGCCAGTCTTCGAATTCTTTGCAAAGTATGGCGAACCCGCGTTTCGGGCAATTGAAAGCAGCGTGCTCGCCGAAGCGTGTTCGGCCGACAGTGTTGTTATTGCAACCGGTGGCGGGGTGGTGACTGTTGAACAGAACTGGACGATCATGCGTCCGGAATCGCGGATTATCGGATTGATGGCCCGGCCGGAAACGCTTGTGGAACGGGTGAATGCCCAGACCGCTGGTGGTGATGCCAGTGCGGTTCGTCCGTTGCTGGCAGGTGATCCGCTTCAGCAGATACGAAACCAATTGGCGGTGCGTGGGCCGCTCTATGCGCAGGCAGACTTCACCATTGACACCGACGGACTCGATCCCGAGGCTGTAGCCGAGCAGGCAATTTCCAAGTCTTCCGGGCAGGATGGCTTGCCAGTGCCGCTGGTGACGTTGCCAGGAGCGGTCGACCGGTCGGACATCTACGTTGGGGAAGGTATTGCCGGCACCGTTGCGAGGCTGGCACAACAGCGCTGGCCGGGCAGCAAGCATGCCTGGATCATCACCGACAGCAACATTGGCCCACGCTGGTGGGCAACCATCTCTGGACATTTCGAAGAAGCCGGGTTCACCTCAACGGTCTTGACAGTTCCGGCTGGTGAGACCAGCAAGAGCTTTCGTCAGGTCGAAGAGCTATGCGAGGCGATCACCGGGCTACGCGCCAACCGGCGCGACATTGTGGTTGCACTTGGTGGCGGGGTCGTTGGTGATCTCTCCGGGTTGGTTGCCAGCATCTGCCTGCGCGGGTTGTCGCTGGTCCAGATTCCGACGTCGCTGCTATCAATGGTCGATTCGAGCGTCGGCGGCAAGACCGGAATCAATACACCAGCTGGCAAGAACCTGGTTGGCACCTTCAATCAGCCGGGCCTGGTGCTGGTAGATCCGGTGTTCCTCTCGACATTGCCAATCGAGGAGTACCGGTCTGGAATGGCAGAGGTCATCAAGCACTCGATCATTCAGCCATCAACACCGTACGGTGGAACAACGCTGCAACACCAGTTGGTTGCCAGTTCCGGATTGGAGCCGGTTGATCCAGACCTGATCGTTGATGTCCTTGCCCGGAATGTTGCAATCAAACACTCGGTGGTTCAGGCAGATGAGCGGGAGTCCGGACTCCGGATGATCCTGAATTTTGGCCACACGACCGGGCACGCCATCGAAGCAGATGGGTATCGCTACCGACACGGCGAAGCGGTCGGGCTTGGCATGCTGGTGGCGGCGCATATGGCGCTCGAACTGGAACGTGTCAATCGAACCTGGGTTGATGCGCTCGAAGCAACCCTGAAACGGGCCGGACTGCCGACACGGCTGGAAGGTGACATCGCAGAGGTTGTTGGCCGGCTTGGGCACGACAAGAAGAACGTCGGCGGCACGCAACACTGGATTTTGCCGCTTGGCGATGATGGCGTTGAGATTGTCACCGGAATCGAGACCGGGTTGGTCGAACGTGCGCTGCGGGACATTGGCGGTACGGGATCCGCAACCAGACGGTGATCGTGTTATAGTCTCCGGTGGCCCGGTCCTGTTGACACGGGCTATGTTGTAGCAGTTTCAAGCAACAATGCGGAGACCGATACGTGACGGTATTGCTATCAGGTTCCCTGGCATTCGACCACATCATGCTCTTTCCTGGCTACTTTGAGGATCATATCCTTCCCGACAAATTGCACGTGCTGAATGTTTCGTTCTTGGTGGATTCACTGGAGCGATTTCGAGGCGGGGTAGCCGGCAACATCGCCTACAGCCTGGCGCTGCTCGGTCAGCCCTGCAAGATTGTCGCGCCGGTTGGCACGGACTTTGAAGAGTACCGATCGCTGCTTGCATCTGGCGGCGTGGACGCCAGCGGGCTTGAGGTGATCGAGAACGAACTTACCGCAAGCGCCTTCATTACCACCGATCGAGCAGACAACCAGATTACCGGCTTCTATCCGGGTGCCATGGGCAAAGCAGGCGATCTAAGCCTGAATGGCCACCTGGATGGCATCAAGCTGGGTGTCGTCTCTCCGACTGCGCCGGCGGCTATGGAACGTCACATCCAGGAGTTGGTGGAATCCGGCACCGAATTCATGTTTGATCCCGGCCAACAGATCGTTGCGCTCTCGGCTGCGACGTTGCGCGCCGGCATCGACGGTGCGAAGATTCTCGTTGGAAACGACTACGAATTTGCGATGATTGCGGAGAAAACCGGCATTGCTCACGATCATTTGATCCGGGCGTGCCCCATCACTGTGGTAACGCTTGGCGAGCTTGGTTCGACAATTCGGAGCGGTGATGAGATCTTCGAAATTCCAGCTGCGCCGGCGAATGTTGTCGTTGATCCGACCGGTGCCGGCGACGCCTACCGGGCAGGTTTGATCACCGGTATTCTGAACGGTTGGCCGCTGGATGCTGCGGGCCGGCTGGGATCGGTATCTGCCAGCTACGCCGTAGAGGCCAAGGGAACCCAGGAGTTCAGCTACACCAAAGATGAACTCGTCGAACGCTTTGAACGCAATTTCCCGGAGTACGCCGGATACACATCGTCATTTTGATAACGAGTCTGGCCGGAACGGCACAGACACAGGTGGGGAGAACACATGTCAGAAGGAAATCAGCTCGCTTACGATGTTGCCGACAGGTCGCTTGCCGCGGCCGGACACCGGCGCATCGCCTGGGCAGCGCGGGAGATGCCGGTTCTGGCACTCATTCGCGAGCGGTTCGAACGTGACAAGCCGCTGGCCGGCATCAAGATTGTTGCCTGTGCCCACATCACGACGGAAACTGCCAATCTGGCATTGACCTTGCGGGCCGGTGGCGCCGATGCTGTGCTTTGTGCCAGCAACCCGCTCTCTACCCAAGACGATGTAGCCGCAGCTCTCGTTGATGAGGGCATTGGCGTGTTTGCAATCAAGGGCGAGGATGCTGATACCTACTACAAGCATCTCAACAAGGCACTCGATCACGGACCGAATATCATCATTGATGATGGTGCCGACGTCGTCAGCTCGGTTCACCGGACACGGCGCGAGATTCTGGAGAACATGATCGGCGCGACCGAGGAGACGACAACTGGAGTCGTTCGGTTGCGAGCCATGGAGCAGCAGTCAGTCCTGCAGTTCCCGGTCATTGCTGTGAACGATGCTGAAACGAAGCATTTCTTTGACAACCGATACGGAACCGGCCAGTCAACGCTGGACGGTATTCTGCGAGCAACCAACATCCTGCTCGCCGGCAAGGTGCTGGTCGTCGCCGGCTACGGCTGGTGTGGCAAGGGCATCGCGATGCGGAGCAAGGGGATGGGCGCTCGGGTGATTGTTACCGAGATCAATCCGACCCGCGCACTGGAAGCGGCCATGGATGGCTTCGAAGTGTCCACAATGGCTGCCGCCGCGCCGCAGGGCGACATTTTCGTGACGGCAACCGGCAACATCAATGTGATCGACCGCGACGACTTTGAGGCAATGCACGATGGTGCCATTGTTGCCAACGCCGGCCACTTCAACTCAGAGATCAACCTGGCGGCGCTGGAAGAGATCGCTGGCGAAGGTCGCCGCGAACTCCGGCCGTTCGTCGAAGAGTACCGTGTCACCGAAGACCGGAGTGTCATCGTCCTGGGCGATGGCCGGCTGATCAACCTTGCGGCTGCCGAAGGGCACCCGGCAAGCGTGATGGACATGTCGTTCGCCAACCAGGCGCTGGCTTGTTCCTACCTGGTGCATGCTGCTTCAACGCTTGAGAAGAAGGTGTACAACGTCCCGACCGAGATCGATCAGCAGATTGCCTTGCTGAAGCTTGAAAGCATGGGTATCGAGATCGACGACCTGACCGACGAGCAGAACGAATACATGAACTCCTGGGAATCCGGAACCTAGGATCTGTTAGTGCCGGCTGCTTCCTGCCACCGAAAGAGGCTGAATTCATGACAACTTCGTTCGTCCGTTCTTCGCAGACGTTCTTCACGTCCGAGTCCGTCACAGAGGGACATCCGGACAAGATCTGCGATCAGATTTCGGACGCCGTACTCGACCGGATCATTGCCGACGATCCTCATGCACGGGTGGCATGTGAAACAGCCGTGACGACCGGTCTGGTGATGGTTCTCGGAGAGATTTCTACCAGCAC
>CAZRNC010000041.1:0-12960 GCA_964601285.1 uncultured Thermomicrobiales bacterium
GGTACTGCCCGGCTCGTTCGGCGCAGAACGGATGTCGTGCCGTTCGTTGCCTTGCGGAGTGCTGCAGCCCGGCCACCGAGTGCTCATTTGCCGCTGCTGGTGATGGTGCTGGCGATCGGCGTTGCCAGTTTTGCACTGGTTACCTGGCGGAGCGTGGATGCGATTCAGTGGGGATCGGTCTGGATTCTGGATGACACCGGGCAGTATGTCGAAACCTTCAACCCGGCGGATGGAGCGAGTCCGCCCTCACCGCTGGCCGAAGGTGTTCGTCGCAGCCTGATGCTCGGGTCGATCATTGCGATGGCCCATGCGGTGCTGGCGATCCTGATTGCGTTGATTCTCGGCGCCGCCGCCCGGAGACGTGAGGTTGGCTTCCTGCGGACAATTGGCCTGTCATCGCGCCAAACGGCAGCCCTGACAGCGTTTGAATACCTGCCAATGCTGATCCTGGCCTGTCCGGCCGGGTTGGTCTTCGGGGTGGTTGCTGCCCGGCTGGTGGAATCAACGATGGATCTCGGTGCTGCCACCGGTTCGGAAGCGCCGGTCAGTATCGCCATCCCCTGGTTGGAGATTGCCCTGATTCCGGCCATACTCGCGCTGACCGTCGGGCTGGTCGTCTTCGCCTTTACGTTCGTTGCCCGGAGAACCCAACTGACCGCCCTCACCAGGATTGGCGACCGGTGACCGCTCTAGTACGCCAGCTTGTGTAGACCTGCCGCGAGCAACCTGATGCCGGCGGTGGCGTCGGCAACGCTGGTGAACTCGTCGGGGGTGTGGCTGCGGCCGTCTTTGCTCTGGACGAAGAGCATGACCATCCGGGCGTAGTGGGCCATACGGTTGGCGTCGTGGACTGCGCCGCTGGCCATGGTGATGAAGGGGAGTGCCTGTTCACTGGCCGCTTCCTGGAAGAGTTTCACCAGTTCGGGATCGGATGGCGTCGGGTTGTGCTCGGCTCCAATGGTCCAGGAAATCTCCAGGTCTCGCCGGTCAGCGACTTCGAGGAACATCGCTTCGTGCCGTTGGTAGAGCATTTCACGCTGGAACGGATCAGGATGGCGGGCGTCGATGGTGAAGGTCACCCGCTCCGGGACGATTGCCGGGGCGTTTGGCTCGACGTCCATCTTGCCGGATGTTGTGACTGCGGGACGCCCCATCCGGTGGGCAGTGTTGATTGCGTTAGTGATCATCTCGGCCGCGCCGGCCATCGGATCGCGACGGGTGTCCATCGGCCGTGCGCCGGCATGGTCGGCCCGGCCGACGA
This sequence comes from uncultured Thermomicrobiales bacterium, assembly GCA_964601285.1. Classification (GTDB taxonomy): domain Bacteria; phylum Chloroflexota; class Chloroflexia; order Thermomicrobiales; family CFX8; genus CAYWXR01. The sequence goes on from CAZRNC010000041.1 coordinate 1,262, forward strand.
GCGTGATGTGGTAGTGGCGGATGCCGGTGATGCCATCGACGATCGCGACCGGGACGTTCTGTTGCTCAAGAATCGGACCCTGCTCAATGTGGAGTTCGACATAGATGTCGATGTCGTCCCGTTTGGCATCGCCAATTTTGTCCGGATCGAAGCCGACCTCGCGCATGACTTGACCAATTGGCTCGCCGTCGTAGCTGAGGATGGTCTGCATGTCTTCGCTGGTAATCTCGCCGGCGACGGCACGGGAGCCCCAGTGACGAGTTTGCGGAAAGCGGCTGGATTCTTCTTCACAGAAGGAGACGACATCGATGGTTTTCCGCGGCTGCCCGAACTGCTCGCTCAACCGGCGGACAGCGATCAGTGCCGATAGAACGCCAAGTGCGCCGTCGTAGCGTCCACCCGGAAGCTGGGAATCGATATGGGACCCTGAAACGATTGCCCCGCCCGGTTCGCTGCCTTCCAGCCGTCCCCAGACGTTGCCGGCGGCATCCCACCAGACCGTCAGCCCGGCCTCGTTCATCCACTGTTCAAGCTGTCGTTGTGCGCCAAACCATGCGTCGGAATAGACCGGCCGCCAGACTCCGGTTTCGCCATGTTTGCCGTGGGCTGCCAGGGTGAGGATGTACTCCTCAACCATCGCGGGGTCGATGCCGTAGTCAATCGTCATCTTGGATTTCCTCTCTGCTCCTGCAAGTCGTTGTAGCGGCGCAATGGTGAGCGTTAACTCTCAATTCGGTAATCAGTAGCGACCACTCTATATCGTCATCCCGAGCGTAGTCGAGGGACGACGGTGGATACGACGGGTTTAGACGCCGAGTCGCTTCCAGCCGCCGGCTGCGAACGCGCTGACAAGATCGACGGCGTGGCCGAAGTCATCGAGACGCATCAGTGAAAATGGTGAGTGGATGTAGCGGCAGGGGACGGAGACGACACCAGCCAGCACTCCTCCACGGCTGCGGTGGATCGCACCGGCGTCGGTGCCGCCCGGAGCCGGAACCTTGTATTGCCAGGGAATGTTGCCATCGTTGGCCGTGCCGGTCAGCGCCGAGACCATCCGGCTGCTGACAATCAGGGTGTTATCCAGCACCGAGATGGCTGGCCCTTTGCCGAATCCGGTCGGCTGCTTGCGGGCAATCGTCCCCGGCGTGTCGGCGGCGATGGTGCCTTCAACGGCGATTGCGATATCTGGCTCAATCTGGAATGCGGCCGTCTCGGCTCCTCGCAGGCCAACCTCTTCGGCGACGGCGAAATTGGCAACGACGCTGATCTCCGGCTGGCTGTCTTTCAACCGGCGGAGTGTCTCGATCAGGACTGCACAGCCAGCCCGGTCGTCGAGCGCCTTGCCGCGGACGATCTCATCGGTGATCTGCTCGAACGGATAGGCGATGACTGCCGGCGAGCCGATTCGGATGCCGCGGGCGGCTACCTCGTCTGCACTTGCCGCGCCGATGTCGACAAACAGGTCTTCCATCTTGTGCGGCTTCTCCCGCTCTGCCGGCGGGGTGATGTGCGGCGGCGGCACGCCGATAACTCCCTGGTGGCGTGAGCCATCATCAGCGATGACGGTCATTGCGTGCGACGGGATGATGCGTGGGTCCCAGCCGCCAATTGGTGCGAAGCGAAGGAAGCCATCCGGCTCGATGTAGGAGACCAGAAAGCCGACCTCATCCATGTGGGCATCGAGCATCAGGGTCAGCGGTCCGGATCCGCGACGGGTAGCGATCAGGTTGCCGAGTGTGTCGGTGCGAACCTCGTCGACCAGCCCTTCGAGGTGCGGTTCGATGGCCTTGCGGACGTCGCCTTCGTGGCCGGAAATGCCGATTACGTTTGACAGTTCGGCAAGCAAATCAATCGTAGTGGTCATAACATCTGCTCCCATTCGCCAGTACGGAAACCAATCAAGCTAAACCATTCCTGATTGTTTGCCAGACTGACACGATTTTCGATTCAGATCATCTATACAAACCGATCTTAGACTGCTATTGTCAGAGCAACTTATGAATGACACAAGGTTCGCGGAGAATCTGTTCGGGGTGATCCCCCAAGGAGGATGTGTGCTCCTGTTTACCAGAATTCCGAATACGACGCTGTACAGAGGCGCACCGCAAGATTCCTCAAGCGGGCACCAGGGCGAAGTTCTGCTGATCCTGCCGGCGCAAACGCCAGTTCCGCCGGGCAGTATGACGCTCGACGAGGCCTGGGAGTTTCAGCATCCAACCTATGGCGCGGGCTATCTCCTGTTTGTCGGACCCGAGTCCGGCTTCCCCGCCCTCAACGATACCCAGGCCGCTGCTTTCGCCAACCGTGTTCACGAACTCTTGCCGCGGGTTGTCAATAATCATCATCTCAGTCTTGCCTGGGTAACCGGTGAGGCGAACAATCCTTCCAGTCTCCGGCTGCAAACGATCTCGATTGTCCGTGCGGGCGAGATTTTCCGCACCCAGAACCTGCCGCAGGTGATCCGGTTCCAGCAGATCGAAATCATGTTCCTGCCGGGTGTGCCGGTGACGCTTGGCAACAATGGACTCGTTTTCGAAAACACCGAATACCTTGCACCCCCGGGAGCGGACCCTTCCATCGAACTGCCGACCCGCTTCCGGGTCTACATGCGTTCGGCCGCACCACGAGACATTGACAAGGTTGGCGAGACCATCGAGGTGCCGCTGACCGGCGCCAACCGGGGGAGTCTCTCGTTCGATCTGGACGAGCTGATTGCCGATGAAATCGACGCCGGCGTCATCGATACAGCGATCTACTATGTTGCGCCAGACCAGGAGCGGGGCCGCGACCAGTCGCTGCGCTATCCGCTGTTTAACCTGGCCGATAACATGACCGGCGACGATACGGTCAGCTTCCGGGCGGTTCTCTTTGCCGCGCACCAGATGAATTCACGGTTTGAGTTCGTCCGGGATGGATCCCCGAGACTGCGCTCCAACTTCGGCACGTATGACGGCCACCCGATCTATTTCATCCCGTCCGACGGCTCGGCACTGGTCTTTGCCCATGTCCCGAATCCGGGCGTGCATCCCTCACGTGCTGCCGAGGTGAAGACACACTATGCCCTGGTGCCGACTGGCTACTTTGAATTGGCGGTGGATCCGGAAGGTGATACCGATGGCATGGTCTGGCTGCGCGGTGGCGCCTCCGGCAACGAATTCATCTCGTTCCAGCCACGCCGGAACGGTACCCCGGGCGACATCATGGCCTTCTTCCCCGGCCAGAACGGCTACGGCCCGGACCGGGTCGATCTTAGCCGCAGAGTGGAACAGACCCTGGCAGCTGTTAGCGGAGAGTTGCTGACCGAGGAGTACCTGACATCCTGGGTAGCGGTTAGCCCGCATCCGAACAGCCCAAACGGACACACCAACCAGTACTACGCCCAGCCGGACGACAATGTGTTGCACGAGATCGTCTCTGCGACCAACAAATTCCTGCAGTCCGTTGAAATGCCGGTTTCGGACTTGCAGCCATTGGATGGCAACGGGAGCGATGTGCAATCGAGCTTCCCGCTGGCACCGTTGAATGGTGTTATTGCGCCGGATCCCATGGTGGCAGCCGAGTTTGAAATGAGCAAGTATGTGGTCTTCGAAACGGAGATCATGAGTCCGACCCGAAAGAACCGGATCACCGCCAATGCCCCCGGCCTGACGGCAACTTCAAACCGGCGCACACTACTCGAGACTCCCAAGCCGATGTCTACACCGCAGGGCATGATCGTTGAAGCGGTGGGCAACGACTGGCAAAAAATGACGCTGGCCTACGATGGTACGAACCATCTCCGGTTTGACGACGTTTCCGGCCAGTTCCAGGTCGCAATGAATACGAACCCGCTATTCATGGTGGTCTCCAAGGCCGGCGAGATTGAGGAATCGGTTAGTGTGTCCCCGGAAAACCTTATCGAGATCACCGGTTGGCCGTTCCGGCTCGAGGTTGGGGAAATGCCGCTTGGGACGACCGACGCTACCGCAACGGGCCTCCACCGGTACAACAACGTTGTGATCTTCAAGTTCAAGCAGGGCAAGTTCGAGGACCTGGTTGCAGATAGTGCCCAATGGGCATCACCTGGTGTGTTTAACGAAGACCTTGCCGATGTCCAGGAATGGCTGGGCGAGATCATTGAGGACGCCAAGGAGAAAGCCGAGGAAGACGCGACGTCGGATCTGTACAGCTCGCTGGTCGCGGATGTCCTGACCGACCCCGACTGGTTCGGTGTGCTGGCCTTCAACGTCACTGTGCCACTGGCCGAAATGCCCTGCGAAGTCCAGGGCCTCCTCGGCGGCATGCGCAATTTCTCATCGTTCAAGGCCCACCACGTCGGCTTCCCGGTTGCCATGGTTTCGCAACCCAATGGCGTCCTGAAGATGGAAAAGAGCTCGATCTTCGGTCTGATCGACTATGAGGATGATGAAGAACTCCCAGTCCTCGACCCGAAGCCCAAATATGAGTACTACACCAGTACCCTGAAGGTTCGATTCGCGAATACCGAGATCGCCGACTTCTCAAGTACTGCAACGTTGATTATGCGCGAGGCGTTTGGCGAACCAATTCTTCCCGAGTTGATGGATCAAAACATCCAGCGGATAGACTCATTGGAACTTGAGGGCAGTTATCAGACGTTCAACGGCACACCAAGCTACACATTTGAGCTGGTGGCTGAGAACGACCCGATGGTGTTCAACAAAGAAGCCAATTCGGGAATCAAGATCCTCAAGGAAATGGTCATCACCAAGGTCCAGTTCAAGACCGCTGCGTGCGTTGATCCCGCAACAATGACCCCGACATCGAAGGTAAAGGCGGAGTTCCGGTTCTGGGGATCACTGGCATTCCTGGGTGAAGCCGCGATTGATTTCGTCTCATTCGACAAGCTCCCGTTCTCCGAGATGATGCTTGCCATGGAGTTCGGATTCCTGAACGGACTCCCGCAGAATCCGACAGCGGACGATTTCCTCTTTGACCCTGGAAACTTGCGCTTTGAGCTGAGCGGTAGTTCTCCCCGGGAAGATAGTCTGTTCAGCCACCTGCCTCTCCGGTTGACCAACTTCCATTATGCCACCCGGAAGCTTGACATCACCCAACTCGGGTATTGGCATATACCGAACATGGTGCCGGGGTGGGGCGAGGCAATTGATCCGCAATTTGCGCTGGCGATCACCCTTGATATCGGACCACTGACTTCGGCGCTTAAGGCAAAGAAGCGAGTGAACATCGCAATCGAGTTGATTGCGGCCTGGGCTCCATCCAGCCGAGGTGGTGGTACCACCTTTGGGCTGAAGCTCGGCCAGAACTCCGAGGGAACCCGCGAATTCAATATTGAAGGCGTTTTTGCGATTGGCGTAGACAACTTCGGGTTTATGCAGCTGCCGCTTCCGGGTGGTGGTCATTTGAACACCTTCTTTATCAAGAGCGCGTATATCAGTTTGATGAAGAAGCAGTTCCCGCCGGGTGGCACATTTTCGATCCTCTTCTTCCTGCCGCATCGGCCGAACGAGTCGCCGGATGGCAAGGCAATCGGCGCCTACGCTTCGTACAAGGCGGACGGGGGCGGCGGTGGTGGCATTGGCCATGACCCTCAGTTCGGGATTCAGGTCTCGATCGACAATGCCCCTACCGGTGCCAAGGTGGACCAGGAAGTTACGATCACGGTCAAAGTCGAATACAGCGGCTCCATTGAAACGCCGTTCTCAACCGTGCCGGTCAAAGTGTCGATGGAGGCCGAATCCGAAGAGTATCTGGCGAAGAAGCCAACACCTTCATACCACTCGGTAGAAATCTCCCATGGCGTGGAAAGGGAAGCGTATGTCGATTTCAAGTGGAAGGCACACATGCCGGCCGACTACACGCTGACCGCGAAAATTGAAGTGGTCGGTGTGCTGAATGTCGATGACCTTGTAGCGACCCACAACATCAAGATCCAGTACAGCGAGGCCAAGAAGGAGAAGGCGACCAAGCTTAATATCGAATTTCTCGGCGTCGGCTGGCGCGTTGGTATGCCGGAGGGCAACCTGCAGCTCCTGGGAGTCAACACGATTGAAGATGTGTTCGAACTCCTTGAAGAGCAGATCATTCCGGACAAATCAACGGATGCACTCGCTGCCCATCTGGGCCAGGTCTATAGCCCGGATCACGGTCTGACCTTCGGCATCGACATGACGATCATGGAGGTCTTCCGGTTTGCCTTCCTTTGGGCGCAGCCAAACAACCTCTACGGTGGTCTCATCGGATTCACGGAAAAGGCTCACCCGAAGCTCAAAGGTTTCCAGTTCCAGATTCTCTACAAGAAGCTGACTGACGATCTGGGCGTCCTGCAAATGCAGCTTAAGTTGCCGGATTTCATGCGCCAGTTCGAACTTGGGGCAGCGTCGATCACCATCCCGGTCATTGGTATTGACATATTCACCAATGGCGACTTCAAGCTGGACTTTGGCTTCCCTCACAAGATGGATTTCTCCCGATCGTTCTCGGTTCAGATGATGGCCGGCCCTATCCCGATCATCGGGTTTGTCGGCTTCTATCTCAACAAACTGTCGGGTGCCACATCGACGACCGTGCCAACGTTCGCCGACCCGGATGCGGGGCCGGTCAAGTGGAACCAGGTTTGGGAGTTCGGTCTTGGCTTCAAGATTGGTGCTGGCAAGACGATCGAGAAGGGTCCGCTACGTGCAGGATTCACGATCGCTGTTGTCGTTGTCCTCGAAGGTTCGTTTGCATGGGTCGCCTGGAAACCGAATGGCACCGGGAGTGGTGAGTTCAATTACGCGTCGCTAAATAACCCTGATTTGACGGGTCCACCAGCAACAACACAAGGTGGTCCAGCGGACTGGTACCGGATCAAGGGCCAGGCCGGTCTAACCGCGCATCTCTACGGCATTCTGGACTTCGGCATCGTCAAGATCGGCGTTGAGGTCGAGGCGAGCGCCATGTTCAGCTTCGTCTACGAGACATACAAGGATACCCAGCTAGGGGTGATGCTTAGTGTCTCCGTGCGGGTGTCGATTGTCATCGGCAGCTTCAAGATCTTCGGCAAGACGGTGAAGATCAGCATTAGCTTCAGCTTCTCGGCGACATTCAACTTCAAGTTCACGATCAAGAACACGACCCCTCCGCCGAACTGGAACAGCTTCCTGGTTGCTGCAGACCAGTTCAAGGCACCGACCGCGAACCGGATCCTGCAGGATCACCACCTGACGCCAATCGTCTGGACATCGATGCTCGTCGAGTCCCAGATCTCTACGCTGCAGTTGACTTTCGCCCCCCAGGTGACGGTGGCACCATACGAGGGAGATCAACGGGCACACGTTGTGGCCGGGCTGACGATCAGCGCCGGTTCCAGCGGCTTGTTCCGGGGATTGACCAGAAAGCTCTTCATCTGGGCAGTGCTGCTACACACGGGAGAGGACGACATCGACGAAGTATCGCTGACATTTGCCGATCTTGAAGATCTCAACGAACGGTTGAGCATCCCGAGAACCCTGGCAACGGCGCACGGTACCGAAGCAGTTCCGCTCAATTACGCTGCTATCAAGGACTTCCTGAAGCAGAACTACGACAATCTATCAATCATGGCAGTTGAGATCGATGAAGACGACCCCGCTCCAGTTCCGGCGATCGTCTTCCCGATGGTTCCGGAGCTGCGGATGCAGACCACTGGGCAGCAGGGTTCGGAAATCGACTTCGACTTTGGCCACGACAACCGGCCCGGTGCCGGATACGAGCAGGATCTGGCGAAATACTTCGACGACCTGCTGGTTGATGTTGAGTACAAATCGGGCATCCTGCCCAACTCCAACCGGATGTTGGAGGATGCCGATCCGGCCAACCCGACGATGGCGACGCTGGTCTTCCAGGATTACTTCGCATTCCTGGTTAAAGCAAGTGTTGACCGGGCGTTGGAGTGGGCACAGCCAAAGCACGAGGCAGCGAACCCGGACACGGTCTGGCAGACGTCGCTTTCGGACCTGCTTGGCGATGCCGATTTCATCTCGCAGCTGGATGTCGTCGGCCAGATGGCAAACCGCACCTTCTTTAACGGACTGCGGATACCGCGAAACTTCACGGATAGCTCGCTCCAGCTCGTGCCGCTCTACGAGCTAACTGGCCAGCAGTTCCCGTTACGGCTCGAGGACCTCGTTCCGTACAAGCCGGCAACAACGGAGCCGGCGACTCCAGCTGAAGCGGCGTTTCTGCCGGAGTGGAGTCTTCAGCTTTCGCTGCGAACCGGGGCCGATGATGACCTGATGGATGACCTCATTGATGTAACAATGGAAATCCCGGGAATTACCGGCGTTGGTACAAACGACCCCGTTCTGGACGAAAACCGGCTGAACATCAATGCCATGAATTCGGTTGAACCAAGCGTTGCCATCACCAGCCAGCCAACCCGAATTCCGCCAGTTACGTCGCGACCGCTCTGGTACACCTTTGCGAATCCAACACACATCGATCGCATCATTCCGACCGCAAACCCTCGTGCGAACGATCCCATACAAACGTTCCAGCGCCGGGCCACAACCTATCCGCTCCCGCAGAGTCTCCGGGAGCGGTTGGCAAGCGATGGAGTTCCGGCTGCACGCTTGCTGAAGAACGGCTTGAATACATCGTTGGAATCTCCTACCCACTTCAAGTGGGCGTTGCGAATTGACTTCAGCGCGAAGAAGGTCGAACGACCGGTGGATGCGACGCCACCTTCGACAGAGGACCCCGCACCGCAGGAGACCATGGAGTTTGTCGCGAATACCTACATGTTTGGCGGCACCAACGAAGTCACCCGGGACCTGATCGGCAAGCTGCTTGATCTGGCAGGGTCGCCCGCTGGTAATGCAAACGCGTTGAATGGTGTTACCGGCATGCGGCTTAGCTTCGAGCTGGATGGCAAAGTTGACGGCCTGGCAGGGCACGCCATGGCGAACACCTCTGCACACGCAGGAAACCTTGGCCCGGACGTCGTGTTGATGAAGACGAACCTGTCAACAGTCTCTGCGCCACAGACTGGACTTCAGCAGGTTGCCCACCCAGATCCAGACGACTATTCGGCCGCTATGACTACCGACCAGGTTCGCCGGTTTCTGCGGCTGATCTGGGAGGCAAGCATCGTCAATGCCCCCGGCTACTATCTGTACTACGACACCTCGGAAGGCGGCATCCCGGAGGATGCCTTCCAGGGGCGCTCGAACAGCGCACCGATGTCACTGTTTGTTACCTTTGACGACCTCTACCCGTGGTGCAACACGTTGCTCCTGGAAAATACTGCCCTGCCGCTCGAAACTGCCTACACGTTTGCCGAGGATAATCTCCGCCTGGAGACGAATGAGCCGACCTGGATGCCGTCGATCGCTCCGGGCGCCATCGCGTTCGAACTTACCCGGCAGAATCCCGAGGCAGTGGCACCGCAGAGCATGGCAACTGAGCTAGGGTCGATGTTCAACCTGCTGAGCTACTACATCGACGGAACGGGCAACACGTTCACTTCCAGTATGCGTGGACTACCAGTTGGCCCGTCATCAACAAATCCCGACGATCCGACGTTGGAGCCGCCACATGGTGCGCCATGGGTGTACCGGCAAGGTATCCGGATCTTCCCGTTCGCCGAGGGTGCGCCGACAATCCAGCCGAACACCTATCTAGGTACGGGCAATCCGGTGACGATCCGTTTCGAGTTCCTCGATATCTTCGGGAATCTCTATGCCGGGACGCCACCGAATGCACTCACTGCAACAGTGCTCTACACCGACACGATCGTGGGAATCAACCAGTGGCCGGGCGTGGCAAGCGGATTCCAGGTGAATCCTGATAGCGGCAACATCACCGTCACGTTGAGCTTTGCCGCTGACTCCTATCCCGTCAACGCGTCGCATTCTGAGGCATCCCTGGAAATATTCCATCAGGTGCGCGAGCAACTCAACGGACCAGGTGTCTTTGCCGAACTCAGCTCTACTCTGGCGCCAGATCTGGCCCCGGTCGATGTGAAATCCCAGTTGGTCGCATTCGTCGATGATGTCATTGCACATATTGACGGGACCGACAGGGTGACAGAAGCGACGATCACCCGGAACCTGTCAATCACCGGCATCACTGCGCTTGAGCGCGGCAAGGTAACCAGTCACTCATTCGAGGTTGATGTGGCTCTGGCGATCCGTCGCAATCCGGATCTGGTGGAGCCGATCCCTGAATCTACCGAGAAGCTGCCGGACGCGTTACGTTCCATTACATCTGTTCCGCCAGAGCCGGTCACTGGCATCGTTGATAGTCCGCCACCGACCGAAACCTACGACGACGGCCAGGAACTGGCGCTTGCCAAGTTTGCACGCGAGTTCGAAGCGGCATATCCGGAGCTCAAGGTTGCAACCGGATTTGGCAGAAATGGCCCGGCGACGATCTGGGCAGTGCGACTGCAGCTTGGTGGTTCCGGTGCGCCCGGTATGTTCGCCGCCCGCGGCGGGGATGCATCGTTCTTCGCGCCGGCACCGCTGTCGACAACGCTCGAGAACCGGGACGATATCCCGATGACGCTCGGTGGCGTTGTGACCGCAGTGTCCGTAACCAACATTGACATGGATGTATTGGGCCGGGAGTTCCTGGCGGAGGTCGACAATGTCCTCGGTCCGGCTATCGCGCCTACCGCCCGCAAGATCAATTCTGCCGCATACCTCAACCTCGTGAAGGCCAAGGAAACCCTGGCGGGTGGGATCATAAAGGGAGTGACGAATGTTCTGGAGGCCGACAGCGGCACGGATTCGGCTCTGAAGGAAGCGCGGGAGATATACAAGCAACGCCTGCTGGTCAAGCTCTCGTCGGCCTATGATGTAGAGTCTGCGGTGGTCTTCCCGATGTCGACGGCCAACTCCGGAGCGCTGGCTCGGTTGTATGGTGGTGCGAGAGAAAAAGTTGCATCAGCAGATGACTTCAGCTTCTCGGCGGCGAAGGTTGACCTTGCACCTGGAACACGAAACCTGGCCTTCCTGGTCGATGCCAACCGTGCCACGGCGCAGGCGAGTATCCACGTCGACCTTGAATACGCTGTTTCCCATGTTGAGCACGACATCGACCAACCCAGCAACGGCTACGAAGCGTCGTCGTGGCTGAACTTCGTCATCCAGAACAAGACTGTCAACCTTGGAGAGGTGGACATCCCCATTCCGCTGCGTGAATATCCGACTCCGCCGGCATTGATCGATCAGGAGTCAATCCCGGTCGATATCGACAATGCGACGACTGTTCAGGCTGCAACGCTTTGGGAGTATCGTTATACCTTCCACCAGGCGGTGGTTGCCCAGGATAGCGTGTTCGCAAATGTCCAGTTCAATGTCGGACCGGATGGAATCCGCGATCTGCAAGACGTACCGGAAGACCTGTTGACCTGCCTTGCACGCTTCCATTACGAGTTCCCCGAGATCAAGTCGGAGATCAATTCGCTGGCGCGGGGCAACAAGGTGATCACAAATGACACAGAGCGAAACACTCTCTCGGCAGCCCTTTCAAGGTTCGCAACGTTGGCCAGCGATGTTGCACGAGAGTGGGGACTCTGGGTTGAGACCCCTCTCGGACGGCGCCTGGACGAATTGGCACTGGAGCCGTACGAGTGGGATTTTGAATACATCGAGCGTCCCGATGACGGCAACAACTTCATTGTTGAGGCGGCGAAGCGGTACGTCACTCCAGGGTTTGCTCATAGTCTGCCGTGGCTGGAGGTACTGCAAAAGAAC
>CAZRNC010000042.1:0-12920 GCA_964601285.1 uncultured Thermomicrobiales bacterium
CAGTTCATCCCGGTTGCCGAGGAGACCGGCCTGATCGTGCAGATCGGCCACGATGTCCTCTTGATGGCCTGCCGTGATGCCGTGCGCTGGAATCGTTCCGGAAGCGAACATGTGCGGGTGAGCGTGAACATCTCGGCGCGGCAGTTCCGGCATCCGGAGATTATCGAGCAGGTGGTCGGGTCGTTATCGCAAACCGGGCTGGCACCGGGACTGTTACTTCTGGAGATTACCGAATCGCTGATGGTTGAGGATGTCGAGAGCGTCCGGGAAACGCTGATCCGGTTGCGCAAGATCGGCGTGTCGGTAGCGGTCGATGATTTTGGTACCGGCTATTCGTCGCTCGGTTCGCTGCGACAGTTGCCGGTACAGATCGTCAAGATCGACAGGACGTTCGTTTCCGGTGTTGGAGCAAATCCACAGGACGCCGTGATGCTTTCGAGCATGATTGACCTTGCCCACCGGCTAGGTTTGGTGGTGATCGCCGAAGGTGTCGAGCAGGAGTCGGAGCGTAACTGGCTCCAGGAGGTTGGCTGCGATCTTGCGCAGGGATACCTGTTCTCGGTTCCTGTGCCGTTCGAGGAAGCCTTCCGAATGATCGGCGACCGATACCAACCGGCAGGCAGGGATCTTAGTCCACTTGTTGATCTATCTGGAGGGACATTGTGAGATGTTGTGAGATCATAATCCCGTCATCTCAATCGACGCGGAGAGACGACGACGGGCGTCCCCCATTTCCGGGACGAAATGGAACGACAAATTTTGTGTTGTATTGGTATGATGCTGTGCAGGCAGGTACCTGGACGCAATAGGGCGTTAGTCAAGTAAGTGCAACCCTCGGCCTGATAGTTCGTTGTATGATAAGACGCAACGTCTTTGTACACCGGATATGCAGGATTGCGGGAGGGCATCGGCCAGTCGATAGACCCAGGACCGTTGACAATCTGGACTATTGACGTCCGGCGGCCGGTTGCACATAATCAAGGGGTTCTTACGATGCGTCCGTACGGGAGTTTTCCGGTATGGACGGATCGTGCGTATACACGTGGTGTCAAACGTGGGTACTTTGGCACAGGAACTGTTGAGCCACCGAGAGGTGGCAATGTTTGGGAGAACGCGCATGCGGAGATCATCTCGCGTGTTCCGGCTGCTAGGTGTGGCAGGGCTATTAATGAGCCTGTTGTCCGTCCTGGTGATGCCGGTGGCAGCGCAGCAAGATGCGCCGGACGTCCCAACGATGGACTGGGATTTTGATAACGTCCCACGTTCCTTCGTTGCTGGTCCGAATGCCATCTACTATCCGTGGGTGGCGAATGACGACGATTTTGGCCTCGGTGAGGCTGATACTTCGATCTCGGTCCAGAACCTGGAAGACCGTGATGGTCAGATCTGGATCTACAAAGGCAATGGCAACAACAGTTGGACGCTGGCCACCACGGCCGCGCTTTCTGCTTATGCCAGCAAGACCTTCTCCGCCCAGCAGTTGGGCATTGACAGCGGTGATGGTGCTCCTGTCGCTGTAGTTGGATTCTCGTGGATTGGCGTTCCGGGCGATGGACTGCCCTGGACCGGAGCACCGCCAGCCAACAACACGACCTACTTCGAGTCGGTCGCTGACCTGAGCAATCCGCACGGTGGGCAGAACGGCACGGCCCAGGTTGTTGCCTGTGTTGCCAACAATGCTGCCGGTAACCAATCACCGTTCGTCTGGACTGGTGATACTGCTGTCATCGAAACCGTGCTCGATGCGGACAGTTGGACCACCGGTACCGATGGTCGCGTCTGGGTAACTGCTGCCTGGGACCAGGACGATCTGCAGGAGCTTCTGAATGAAGCCAATGTGGATGCCGACCAGCTCATCAATCCGTTTGGCGGACTCAATGCTGAAGGTGACTGCATCGATGCATTGACCTACCGGGCGGATGGCATTTCGATCTCTGATGGCATGGCCATTGGTGGTGTCGCCAAGATGGCCGTCGCCGGCAACAATCTGCCGTTCACCACCTCGGCTGACACGGCGGTCTCCGGCTACAATGCCATCAACGGACTGGAAGTAAACGAGTTCAACCAGTGGTACCTGCCGATCGTCCAGACCAACTGTGGTCCGGGTGGTTGCTGGAACTCGATCATCCGTGTCGCCAACCTGGCCGACCACAACAGTGCCGTCACCGTCCGCTTCTTTGCGGCCGACGATGGTAGTGGATCGCTCCAGACCGGTTTCCAGATACCGCTCTCCCTCAATGGTGGACAGACCGACGAGATCAACCTCGGGGACTATGTTCCTGAAGGTTGGGTTGGATCAGCCCACATCTTATCTGATGGCTGGGTCTTTGCCATGGTCGACCGCTACAAGGTGGGCTACGACATGTGGCTGACCAACACCGGCTCGGCATCCAACTTTGAAGTTGATGCCCAGTGGCAATCACCACTGAACAGTGACCGCTTTGCGTTGTTCGCACCGTCGGTGATGAGCGACTGGTTTGGCTGGAACACCGGCATTAATGTCGCCAACCTGGTCAACTCCGATAACAACGTGTCGATCCAGTACTTCAACCTGTTTGGCAATGCCACCCAGGGACAGAGCAAGCGACTGGCTCCGCACGGCATGACCTACTTCTACGATCCGAGCGACCTGGGACAGAACATCTCGACCCAGGACCCAACCAGCGACCCGAATCCGGGTGTGGTTGGCTCGGCGATCATCTGGTCGGACTATCCGGTTGCCGCGGCTATTGACGCCACCAAGTATCCGGAGACCAGCCCGGGCACCAGCACCGACTGGTTCCAGGCCACGACCTACAATGCCACCCAAAACCTCTACACCTTCCAGGCGATTCCGCTGGTGCAGAAGGGCAATCCGAACGGGACTGGTGCAACGTCGGGTATTAACATCCTGAATCCGAACTCTGTGGTTGCCCACGCGAACGTGTACTGGGTAAACCAGAGCGGGTTCAACGCGGTGAACTTCGGCGTGAGCACGATCACGATCCCGGGCTACTCGAACGGGTTCGTCTATACGATGGCCCACCACAACCTGCCGGACGGGTTTGTGGGAGCAGCGCAGGTAATCTCGAATGTACCGGTGGCAGCGGTGAGTGCCAATGTGGACTACCAGGTGGATGGTGATGGCTCGGTCATCTTCAACGCCTTCAACCCATGTGGCTTCTACCGCACAAGCGATCCGGGCGACTTCCCGATGCCGGGTTCGAACCTGTTGCAGACGGATTACGACGATTCTCCATGGCTCTGCTTCTTCGGCGATCCGCTGGACAGCACCGGCCAGAGCGTAACCAAGACGTTTGTGGACGAATGGGGTCGGAACGTTTCTGGTGTGGACTTCTCTATCGAGAACGACAATCCGGTCTTCGACCCGGCTCGACACACCACGACCAACGTGAACGGTGTTGGTACGTTCAACAACGTCCCGGTTGGCAACTACGAACTGTGGGTCACTGGAGTTCCGTCCGGCTACCTGCTGCCCGAGAACCAGCGGCAGGATCCACCGTTGCCGGCGGATGTGTTCACCCTGTTGCAAGGTGAGGACGAGGTTCTGGAGAACGAACTCTTCTTCGCCCAGGGCGTGACCAAGACGGTTGTCCTGACTGAAACCCAGGATGACGGTGAACCGGTCTTCCTGGCTGGTGTCAACGTAGCGATCTACACGAATACGGCTGCTGTTCCGGGAACGGACGCTCCGGTTCTTGGTACCGTCGTTGTTGGTGACAGCACAACTGATGCCAACGGCGAGTTTAGTTCCTCCTTGCCTCCTGGTGCCTACATCCTCTGCATCTGGGACACCGATGGTGTTGTTGATGGCGTCAACGTCGGCCTGCCGGCTGCAGCGCCGACGGCATGGGATGCAGACAGCTGCGACCAGTTCGTCCTGGCTGCCGGCGATGACGACCTTGACGAGCCGATGATGCATGACATCGAGAATCTGGTTGACCGTGTGGGTACGCTTGACTTTGGCTGGCCGATAGGTCATACGCTCGTAACGCACACAGCATTCACCTACTGTCTGATCCTTGAGGAAGATGCCCCGGACGGCGCGTTCGTGAGGGCTGACGTTGAAGATGATCTTGTCCAGTGTGCGGATCTGCCAGCGAACTTCCTTGATGGTAACGACGAGCATGGAGTGTTCTTCACTGGTGTGCCGGCGGGGACGTACGTCCTGCTGTCATTCCCGGACAACTCGATGTCGTCAACGACAATGACCTACGACCCAGCCTTCGATGTTGCAATCGATGGCACGGATGATGACATTGAGCCGGCAGCAGCGGACGCTACTCACGGTGTTCTCAATCCGGGTGCAATGTTCGACTTCCGTGGTCCGCCATCGGCTCCAGTGTCTGGCTACGTACTCACTGTGACGGCACCGCTGGGTGCCCAGGTGCAGCACGTGACTGGCCCCTGCGGAGCTGATCCGGGGGCACCGGGAGCTGGCGCGCTGTTGGTGACAACCGCAGATGGTGTCGAGTTCAACGGTATGGCACCGAATGCAGATCTCTGCATCCAAGTCTTTGATTCGGCTGGTGACTTTATCGGACAATTCGACCATACCTTTGATGGGGATGGCGCAACAGCGGATGCCGAAACTGATGGCGCAGTTGACTTCATTGCGCACTCCATCCTGACTGTGGTGAACTGGATTGACTGTGGAAGCACCAGCGTCGGAAACTACGGCAACGCTACCATTACTCCGGGAGGGTTCGACCCCACACTGATTGCAGGTATTCAGGCAGCCGGTCCATCCGGCGTCACGAATGTCTGTGGAGTTGGTGGGATAGAGACCATCCAGTCGACAGTGTCGGTATATGAAGCACCGGGTTACAATCCGGCTGCTATTATCGCGACACACGCTGTTGATGTATCAGCAACGGTTAACTTCCTGCTGCCGCATGGTGACACCTACGCTGTATACACGACCTATCATTGGGGACCACTCCCTACTCCGACCCCTCAATACCAGCAGAACAATGTATCTGCCAATATTCCGGACTTCGTGTTGCCGGATGATGGGTTCTATATTGAGTGGCTGTTGGTAGACACTCCGTAGAATCACCTTCTACTGGATGGCCTAGCCATTAGGTAGATTGAGCAAAAGCCCCCGGAGGAGCAATCCTCCGGGGGCTTTTTTGTGTGTCTGTGGCACGAAGTCACCACCTGCCGGTGCTCGGGGTGGTAGTGAGCGTTTTTCGTGTTGCGAGCGAGAGGAGCGACCGGTGGAGGATACGGTGGTTGAGGATGTTCAGGAACAGGTTGAGGTTGATGAGCCGGACAACACGTTGCGGGAGCTGATTGTCCGGGCTTATCCGGAGGTGGTGCCGGAGTTGCTGGTGGGTGAGAGTCTCGAAGAGATGCTGGAGAGCCTGCCGGGGGCGATGGCTGCCTGGCAGCGGGTGGCGGAGCAGACCTCCACGCCGGCTCCGGACCCGACGCCGGCCGGTGGTGGGCTGGCCAGGGCCTATCCGCTGGATGCCGGTGCGATGTCGCCGGCGTTGAAGATCCGCGAAGGACTCCGCCAGCGGGGGTAGGCGGCGTGGTGTGATGTCATGCCGGGTTCCCCGCAGGGGTAGGGGCGCATTGCAATGCGTCCGCGAGTTCCAAATATTTCCAGTTTTCGCTTACACCTGCCTGTTCTTCTGTTGTCCTGAGTACTGGATCACAGAGGATTTGCCACCGTGCCTCATAGATGTAGCCGCGCAATTTATTGCGCCCGTCCAACGCCCTGGTGATCACACACGGGCGCAATGAATTGCGCGGCTACATCTATTGGTGACGACAGGCTCCGAGGCTCGAGGTCCCTCGACTTCGCTCGGGATGACGGGAGAGAGGGCTCGGGATGATGGGAGAGAGTGCTCGGGATGACGGATTGAGAGGCATGTGTAGGCCAGCGCCGGAAGGCGTTGCACGCGGACGCATTGCAATGCGCCCCTACCCCTGCGGGGGAAACATATTGAAAGGACCAACACGATGGCTTTGACCCAGACGGAAGCGGCGAAGCTGACGAACGATCTGTTGCTGCGCGGGGTGATCGAGACGATCGTTTCCGAGAGCGCGGTGTTGCAGCATCTGCCGTTTATTGATGTGACCGGCAGCGCGCTGACCTACAACCGGGAGAACGCTGCGCCAACGGTCGATTGGTATGGCGTCGGCGATAGCTGGGACGAATCGACGCCGACCTTCACCCAGGTGACGGCGACGCTGAAGATCCTCGGTGGCGATGCCGATGTCGATAACTTCCTCCAGCAGACCTACGCCGACCCGAACGACCTTGAGGCCGAGGTGATCGCGCTCAAGGCGAAGGCGGTGGCCTATGAGTTCAGCCAGACCTTCTTCGATGGCAACGCCTCGGTGAACACAGCCCAGTTCGACGGGCTGGCCCGGCTGGCGACGGTTGGCCAGACCTTGACGGCCGGCGCGAATGGTGCGGCGCTAACGCTGGAGATGATGGACGAGCTGATCGACCTGGTGAAGCCGGGCCGGCCGGATGCCTTGATGATGGCCAAGCGCACCCGGCGGAAGCTCTCCGGCTTGCGGCGCGATTCGGGCAACCTGCTGGAGACCGACGTCGACGCCTTCGGCCGGCGGGCGCTGTTCTATGACGGCATCCCGTTGCTGGTCGATGATTTCATCCCGGTGAATGAGGCGCAGGGCAGCGAGAGTGCATCCTCCAGCATCTATGCGGTCAAGTTTGGCCGGCAGGGGGTGATGGGTTTGCAGAACGCCGGCATCCAGGTGGAGCAGATCGGCGAGCTGGAATCGCGCGATGCAACCCGCACACGGATCAAGTCGTACTGGTCACAATCGAAGAATGGAGGTTCATACGCAGCAGAAATCTGGGTTTATGATCCGCTTTCCACACCTCGATTTGCAGGCCCAACAGATCAAACAGAAGTCGCCTTTCCTCATATGTCAGATCGTCGAGGTTCGCACTTGCATCGCGTCGCCAGTTACTAAGCGACCGCAGGTCTACCTGGGCTGATGACCATGCTCGCTGTCGCTCTGCCAACGCCTGGATGTCTGACTCCATCTCCCGTTTTCGGTTCGTAAGATGCTGAAGTTCTACGAGTAGGTTACTCGCCACGTCACGATCATCAATCATCGCAATTCCTCGTGTGAGGTTTGAGCGTTGCCGTTCGATGTCTATAAGCCGCTTCTCGGCCCTGGCGCGATCACCCCTTGTTGGGTCCTCGGTGGTCATCCTCTCGAGTTCGGATTCGATAATGTCAGGATGCAGGATGATTCTCCGGACTTGCGCCCATGCTGCGTGGTCGATCTTGAGCGCACTGATTGTTGGCTTCGGACAATCAGTGCCGGCTAGTCGCGACTGGCCGCAAACATACTCATACTTTCCGTTTGACCGTGGACGGGCTGACATCGACCATCCACAATAGCCACACTTTGCGAAGCCTCCACGCAGGAGTGCCGATTCCGGATTTTTGGCGTTTCGGATCGCCCGCTGTTTGTTCAGCGCGAGACGTTCCTGTGCGTGCTGCCAAATTTCTGGGTCAATGATTGCCGGGATTGTCCCTGCCGGCAAAGCGATCCCGCGAGCTGGATCAAAGGTTTGTGAACCACCTGGTGAGGCACGGCGAAACCCCCATCCATAGGCTTCGCCCTTGTACGAAGGGTTCAGCAGGATGTTTCGTATCGTCGAGAAGTGCCAACGATTGGCCGTGGGAACAGGTGGTGGGACGTCCTCGGACGTTAGCGACGCCGCTATTTTCCGGATGGTTGCGCCGGCGGCGTAATCAGAGAATATCCTGACAACGACGAGCGATGTTGCCGGATTCACGTCAAGTTGACCGCGGTTCTCATCTCTCCACTGGTAGCCGTAGAGCGGACGTCCTGTTGGTAGCAGCTTGCCGGACCGGATACGCTCTATCTTCCCGCGTGTGGTGCGTTCCTTGATCTTCTCGTGCTCAACCTCGGCAGCGAACGCACGTGCGCTCCGGATGAATCGCCCAACTGCGCTATCCTCGAAGTCTTCGGTGACGAACTCCAGCTGGCATTGCTTGCTCTCGAACTCTTCGGCCAGGATGTAGAGGTGCGCCTGGTTGCGGCTCAACCGGTCGATGGCAAAACACACCACGATGTCGACATCGCCTGCTCTGACGTGGTCTCGAAGTGATGACAGTCCGGGCCGTTCACGGTATTGGGCACCAGACTGGGTGTCGGAAAACCGGGCGATGACCTGGTACTCATGCTCGGCACAGTAGGCTTCGCATCTGGCGAGCTGGGTATCAAGCGAGGTGCCATCAACTTCCTGCTGGGTTGAAGACACTCTCGTGTAGATGATGGCATTTGTCATGGGTAACTGTCCTTGTTGGGCCGGTAGGATGCGTACTGACCATACGAGCACACCGGGAAACTGGATGTATGCCACGGCTGCTCAGCTTCGGGAGCGTCACCCCGAAATTTGGTTGGTTGCCGTGGTTGTTAGCTATGCTGCAAACGTTTCCCGGAAGATCATGTGCCAGGTAGTCGCATTGTGGATCCGTCCCAATGAGGGTATACGATCGAGAGCGAATAGCCACTTTTGCCTGCAAACTGATCATTCAATGGGGTTAGATGATTGTCATCATAGGTAAACATTTCGTTGACATCAATGCTTAATGCCGTCGCAAGGTGAATCGCATCATTTCCCGGGAGCTTCCTCTTGCCAATTAGATCGTTGCGGATTTCTCGCGCTTTGTGTGCGACAAACCGATCGAGGTTGACAACAATGACATTGTGTTGGAGGAATAGGTCCTCCAGGGCGCGTAGCCTTGCTGGGGTAACACTCGCGGCGTTTCCGCCAAGCTCAGCAATTGTCAGCGCTGACGTGAAAATCAGACGGTCCCCAGTTCTCACCTCGTTGTACAGTCCATTGAGCACGAGAGCATGCTCTGGCTCTTGCTGCAACAAGTCGATGATCACTGAGGTTTCCCAGTACTGCTTAGTAGTCAGCTTCGTCCCAGTTTCTGTCTAGCCATTCCGCCGCGCTCATCCCCTCTATTGGGAACATGTTGTCGGCTAGGTCCTCAACTTGAAGATCACGAGATGGCTCTAAAAGCACCACATCGGAAATGTTCCCCACACGGGTCACAATACCGTCTGCTGAGTAGTGCAGCACGCCACGGACGGCTACCCGTTGCGCGAGACCGGCCCTGACTTGGTTAAGCAGCTCAGGGGAAAACTCACAAGTGACTAGGCCACCAGTCCCTTCGTGCCGGATGCGGAATGTTGGGGGCTTGGCGTTGATATTGACCTCGAGAATTGATCCCTCGACAGACCCATAGTCACGGAAGCTCCGACGCAGCACTTCTGTTGCGTTGATGCCGGCACGCGCCGTGACCACTACCCTGCGCTGCTGTGCAGGTGCACTGATAGTGATCTCGGAAACTTCGTCTCCAATCAGTGCAGCTAACTGCCTTACAGCGTCAACCGTCCGAAGGTCAAAAGCTCTTGGACGTGACGGCCGTTCGTCAAGGAGAGTTAGACCGTCGACCACTGACTCCTCGATCGTAAACTCCCTGCGGCGAAAGTGCTCTTGCGGGTCAATCACGCCAACAGCTTCAGTCCACTCACCTTCGAAACTAGCATTGAGGCTTCCAATGCTGAGTTCGCGAAAGTGCCAATCGGCGTTGGCACCGCCGAGGTGAGCGTCGACTGACGCGAAGAGCGACCATGCTGCCTGGGCAGCCTGCATGAACGTGCGAACACGAACACGCGAAATCCCTGTATGTGTAGCGAGATGTAGGTCAAGACGTACGGCCACAAATATCTCCTTGGCCAGAACACAGAAATAGAACGCATGTTCTAATTAGACTAACTTTGCATCAACCAGTACGCATTGTCAACAGTATGCAGGCACATTGTCAGGACAAATGACGTGGTTGTCAAGCATCGGTCGGCCGGCAATACATTGGAGGCTCTGCTCAATGACTGGTCGACGTCTTCCGGGTCGTCATTGGGAATGATGAGTGCGATAAGTGCCCCCGACGCAAGCGAGCAGGACGCAAGTGAAGACCGTGCCGATGGCTCCGACTGTAACGAGCCACAACTGGAATTATGAGGTGTCATCTTCAAACAAGAGCATCCGGTCGTAGCACTGTCGACTTGAGCAGGCTGGCCAATTCCTCGTTTGTCACCCTATGGCCTGTCTCTTTCCGAATCTGATTGCGGAGTGTATTCAGGACAGGTTCCGACGTGAGATGGTGGGCGAGTGATTCTGGAGCGGTCGCTTTGGTAGCCTGCCAAAGATCGTCGATCCGGTTTCGGATCATCGCTTCCTTGGTGATATAGGACAATGCCTCGATCTTCTTCGCACGCTGGCCCTTGGTCAGCAGGTCCACTTCGAAGGCCAGGTCAACCTCAATCGGCGTGGTCTTCCCTACGTGATAGGCCTGCCAAACAACACCGTTCGTCAGGATGACCCAGGTGACGCCTTCGTTGACGGCATACATCTCGACCTGTCGGAGGTGGCTCTTATTGAGCCGGGTCCCGACACGCTTCACTTCAATGAATGCGACTAGGGCGCCGTCGATTCGGACCCCGTAGTCGGCATATTGGCCACGAACGACAAACTCGGTTGTAAGGTCGGAGTATTTGTCATAGCCGAGCACATAACAGAGGAAGTCGGTGACGAACAGGCGAGTGTCGCCCTCGTTGGCATCACGGGACTGGAGGTCTGTCAGGGCACTGGTCATGCGAGATAGCTCAGACCGGATCCGAGACTCGGCAGTTTCCTCCCAGCGGGGTCGCCGGCGAGTCTTTCGCTCTGCTTGATCCTGCTGCGTAGCATCTGTCAATGTCGCCGATGTCTCGTTCATTGCCCTGCCTCCTTCTCGGCTAACTCCTCATCCCGATGTTTGCTCCAACCACAACACACGCGGTACGATGCGCAGTTTCGGGAACGGCCGATCCGCCTTGGATCGACTTTTGACCATGAGAGATTGATACTGCGTACGCTAGCACACGCTCTTGGTGATGCCAACCCACGCATTTCCCCGGTTGTAGATTTGATTGTGCTCCCAAAAATTGCTTTGTGGTATGGGATGTTGGTAGGCGATAAGGCCGGCAGGCTTAGCCGATTGGGCTATGTTGAGGCGTACAGCGTCGCTACTCCTCCATTGGTATTCGTATCTCCCGGTTCGGGTCCTGATCCGCGGGCCAGTCAAACGGCACATCTTCGCCATGCTCAACCACGTGATTGGCGAACCGGTAGCGTGTTCGCACCCCCTCTTTAGGAAGCGTCAGATCTAAGGGGCAGTGAAAAATTCCAAGGGGTCGGCTTCGAAACCGTCATCATCTTCGGAGATGTAGCCGTGGAAGTTCAATCTAGGCCAACTTCCACGACGCTACGAAGACTCCCACTACCTCGAAATCATCAACGATCGAAAAGCGGTGGATGACTTGCGCGTTGCCGTCAGTCAGGGTGATCCATTCCCCTTCGCGATTCCAGATTTTCAGCGTGAATTCTTCACCGAACCGGACTAGCGAAATCGTTCCGTTTTGTGGCACATCATCGAGGGATCGACGGATCAAGACACGACTACCGTCCACAATGCCTTGAGTCTGCAAACAACTGCCAGATGCTTCAACCACCAGAAACTGGCTATGGTGTGCACCTTGGAGCCAATCTGTCATCACTGGCACCGTGTCACCTGATTGCTCGCTGGAAACCCAGCGCACTGAATCTGCCGGCACCCTCCCGTAGAACCTAACTGAAACTTCGCGGCCTGGTGCAGCTGGCCCGACAATCCGCAGATGGGAGACTGCTTCTTCTATCGCACGCAAACGCTCGTATTCGGATGGTGCTACGGCAGGCTCTGGTAGATGACCAGCAAGATAGAGCACATAGTCGGGAGCTAGATTCAATGCCTTGGCAATAAGTACACAACTATCAGGGTCTGGAATTACTTGTTTCCCGGAAGTTCGGGTCCACCTGGCGACGTTAGCAGTCGATGTGCCGGCCCGCCTAGCGAACTCAGCCGCGGACGGGAATCGGGAATCAATCTGCTGTTTGAGCCAGCTACTGAAGAGTTGCGATTCACTACTCATGGGTAGAAGATACCGGCTTGGTTCAACACATGTTGACAAAGCTACATGCGTGTAGTAATCTCCTACACATGAGTAACGCAACGATTCGCTATCAATCGACATCAGTATTCGACATCCTTGACTCGCAAGGCAGGACGTATGCCTGGCTCGCTCGGAAGTGCGGTTGTTCACGGTCGCTAATGACCAAGATCAAGACTGGCAAGGCTCCGATCCCTCTGTGGTTCCCCGAGAAGGCAAGCGATGCTCTTGGTCTTCCTATTTCAGCTCTTTTTTTTGACCCAGTGCTACACGAGAGTAGCAATCCAGTACCAGTAGGTAGTGCGGAAGAAATTGCAGCATGAACCATCAATCAGAGTCCCTCATCAACACCACGAGCGCGCCGGCGGGCGAAGATCGTGCCATCGACATGGATGGCATCACGTTGCCACCGGAAATCACCGAGCATCCTGCCTGGAAAGCGATCTGGCGCAAACTGCTTACCCCTCGAACTGATCACGTTGCGACCGACTCTGAAACGGAGCAACGAGATGCTGCCTAATCGTGCTGTTGATGGCTGCGACGTCGTTACGTCGTCTCCACATTCGACCGCGGGTCTGCTGCCGTCGCTCGCGTGTGAGAGTAGTGCCGCTCTCGTGCGATGCACACGTCGCGCGGTCGAATGTGGAGACGACGTAGCGACGTCGCACCACCTACCCCATTCCCAAACTCCGGTGGTCGTCAGTCCCTCTACACCCACTGACGGTCACCTCCGAGCGCCGGTATCCGGCGAGGCGACCCGTACACCGTCTCGTGCTGTCGCCACGTTGGCGACCCCGGATCGGGCGCTCGGAGGTGGCAACGCTGCCGCCGCGTTCACCTACCCCATATCGGCATTC
>CAZRNC010000043.1:0-12798 GCA_964601285.1 uncultured Thermomicrobiales bacterium
ATGCCGGTCCGTGAGGGCGAATGGACGCCGGTCCTCTGGCGTCTGGGCAACCTGGGATGGTTGCAGCAGGGCGACAACGTGCTCTCAATCGAAACGCTGGACGACAACGCAACGTTGTTGATTGCCTCGGCAATGATCTATTACGACTGATTCCGCCTAGCCAGCAGGACCAGTCCCGCTACCTCCAGCGACGGGTGGCATCTTCGACGAAGCGGATGAGGGTTTGGGTTGGTGGGCAGGTGAGGTTGTGACGGTCGATTTTCTTGTTGATCGCGGCCGCGAGCCTGACGTAGTGTGCTTCCAGGGTTTCCAGTTCGCTCGCCGGCGCGTCCTCGGCGGCACGGCTACGGAAGGCAGTCAACGCCTGGCTGACTGATGGGCGTTCTTCGGCGATTTCCTTACGCAAGAGAATCCACTCCGGCGCGAAACCTGCCTGTTTCAGGGTGTGGTGAGCCATCCATGAGTCTCCGGCGAGGCCACCGCTTGGGTCTTTGGGGAGTGGTTTGCCATAGCCGGGCAGGTTGTCAAATGCGCCGGCTTCTTGCGCAGCACGAATCTGGCGTTCAGTCTGGCTATCCCGTTCCTGGAGTTTGCGGTCTGCCTCTTCGGGGGTGATTGCCTGCTTCGGTCCCTGGGTTCTGCGGCGTTCCATTTCGACCCTCCAAACCATCAAGTGGACTCCGTATTGTGAATGATTGCACAACCGTTTGGAACACTCACATTTGCGGTGTAGAGGCGTTTGAGCGGCGTACAGGCGTCGCAATTGTCAATCAGGCCCCACTGTTCGCGTGTGGGGGAAAGATCGGTAGCCTGGCCATCCAGGCGGCCATAGAGGCCATTCCGGTTGCCAGAGGTTGCCCTACCACCTGGATGTTGAAGAGAGACAATGTGTTTTTGTCATCCCGCGGTGAGGCGGGATGACAACGTTGTCCTGTCTTATCCGGTGTACTTCCGGAAGACGTTGACGACGTTTTGGCCGCCGAAGCCGAAGGAATTGGAGAGGACGGCGTTGATCTTCATCTGGCGGGCTTCGTTGGCAACGTAGTCGAGGTCACATTCCGGATCCTGATCGTCCAGGTTGATCGTTGGTGGCATGACCTGATCGGTGATTGCCTTGACTGCAATGACGCCGTTGATCGCGCCGGATGCGCCAACCAGGTGGCCGATCATGCTTTTCGGCGAGGACATGACGATCTCGTGTGCCCGGTCGCCGAGTGCGGCCTTAACGGCTTTGGTCTCGGCGATGTCACCGAGCGGTGTACTGGTGGCGTGGGCACAGATGGCGTCAATTTCGTCCGGAGTCATCTTGGAGCGTTCGAGCGCATTCTTCATCGCCATCATCGCACCACGCCCGGTTGGTTCCGGGGCGGTGATGTGGAACGCATCGGCGGACATTGCGCCGCCGGCGACTTCACAGTAGATTCGCGCACCGCGAGCTTTGGCGTGCTCCTCGGTTTCGAGGATCATTGCGCCGCAACCTTCGCCAAAGATGAATCCGTCTCGCCCGGTGTCGAACGGACGGCTCGCCTGTTCTGGTGCGTCGTTCCGTTTGGAGAGTGCCTGCATGTTGGCGAATGCCGAGATGGCGACCGGGTCGATGCCGGCTTCGGTGCCGCCGGCGATGATGTAGTCCACTTCGCCGCGGCGCAGGATGTGGATCGAATCGACGAATGCCTGCGCGCCGGCAGCGCAAGCTGCAACAGCAGCCATCGTCGGCCCATGGATGCCATAGGTCATCGAGATCTGTGCGGCAGCCATATTCGGGGCAAACAGTGGGATAAAGAACGGGCTGACCCGAGCAGCCCCCTTGGTGTTGAAGTTGGTGACCTCGCGGGTGAGTGTTGGAATGCCGCCGCCACCGGTGTTCATCATGACACCAACCCGGTCGGAATCTTCCGGGTCAACCTCCAGCCCCGCGTCTTTCAGTGCCTGGCCGGCTGCTGCGACGGCGAATTGGCTGAAGCGGTCCATCCGCCGGGCTTTTTTGACATCCATGTAGTCTTTGGCGGAAAAGTCTTTGACTTCGGCAGCTATGCGGACATCGAGCCCTTCGGGGTCGAATCCCTGGATTGTGGCGACGCCGGAGACACCGTTGACGATGTTCTTCCAGAAAGTGTCGACGTCGTTACCGATTGGTGTAATTGCACCCAACCCGGTTACTACGATGCGTTGCACGCTCGTTATCCTCCCCCAATTGTCAGCTGTGCCGTGTGGAGATTCCGGCGACCGGCCGGTTGGCATTCAGCGACCGTTCAACTGATCCCAGTCAGTTCTATATCCTTGATCGAAAGCGTTTTTACGTCTCGCTTTACCCGCCGAATCAGCCCGCTCAATACCTCTCCCGGGCCAACTTCCATGAAGGTGTTCACTCCACTGTCGATCATAGATCGTACCGAATTGGACCATTGCACCGGCAGCACTACATGCTCACCGACATTACGGCGCAGCTCGTCGACCGAGGTGCTGACCTGGCCGGTGATGTTGGTGACGATCGGCGTGACCGGTTCGTGAAACTGGATGCGTGCGACCAGATCGTTCAATTGGTGGCCGGCGCGTTCCATCAGGGGTGAGTGTGAGGCAATGCTAATTCCCAGCCGGACAACCCGCCGGGCACCTTCTGTAACGGCCATAGACATAGCACGGTTCAAGGCTTCGATCTCGCCGGAGATGACTGATTGGCCGGGGCAGTTATCGTTGGCAACGACAACGACGCCGCCTTGTGCGCTGGCGGCGAGACAGACTTCATAGAGCTTGTCACGATCAAGCCCAAGCACGGCAGCCATGCCACCCGGCATGTCCTGGCCGGCTTCCTTCATCAACCGTCCGCGTTCACGGACCAACTGCAGGGCATCCTTGAATTCAAGGACCCCGGCTGCGACCAGCGCGGTGAACTCGCCAAGGGAGTGACCGGCGACATAGTTCGGTGTGAGGCGTTCGCCGACAGCTTCAAGGCGTTCCTTGAGCACTGCGAGTGTAGCGACGCTAACCGTCAGGATGGCAGGCTGAGCGTTGATGGTGTCTTCGAGTTCATCTTCCGGACCCTCGAAGCAGAGCCTGGATAGCGAAAACCCCAATGTTTCGTCGGCTTCCTGGAAGACTGAGCGGGCCGAAGCGTAGCGCTCATAGAGTGCTTGCCCCATGCCGACATACTGGCTTCCCTGTCCTGGAAACACGAGCGCCAGCTTATTCTCGCTGGCCGGTGCCAGCCCCGTCGCTATCGTCACCTGATTCACCATTGACTCTCCTCGCATACTTGCCGAGGATTCCGCATGCATAACAACAACGCCAGAGAGCGTCTGGAAACGGAAATATACCATGCCAGACGGTCAAAACTCCATTGAAAAACGGCAGAAACAGGCCAATTCCCGGAGTGAATCAAAATGATTAGCGAAACCGGAACGGATTGAAACTCGTGCCAATGTCGTAGACGTCACTGTTATCGACCTTTTTCAGAAAGCCGACGACAGCATAGGTGACCGGTGTGGCCAGTGTTTCATAGGCCACCTTGATGAGCCAGGCAGTCACGAAGATCTCCAGCAATGCGCTATCCGGAACGACGCCGGTGAACGCAATCAGGATGAAAATGCCGGTGTCGAAAAACTGACCAAAGAGGGTTGAGGTAATCGTTCTGCTCCAGAGCCAGCGCCCTTTTGTCAGCAGTTTTAACCGGGAGAGGATGAACGAGTTGATGAACTCCCCCACCAGATAGCCGGCGAATGATGCGAGCAGCAGCCGCCAGGTGAAGCCAAGAATTGTGTCCCATGCAGCCTGGTCCTGCCAGAATCCTGCGGCTGGCAAGATGCCGGAGATCATGATCGCTGCAACTGCGATGGCGTTGCAGGCGAATCCGAGCCAGATAACCTGCCGGGCACGGCCAAAGCCGTAGACCTCGGTTAGCACGTCACCGAAGACGTAGGCAAGCGGGAAGAGTGTCAGCGTACCAGCAGGTACCTGGATACCGCCGATTTCGACGATCTTGACCGCCACGATGTTGGCGGTGATCAGCGCTGTAACGAAAAGCGCCGCCAGGCAGACAAACCAGATGCTTACCAGTTGTCCGCCTGATGCGGCTGCTCGTGTCGTCACTACTGAAGGTTGTCCTGTTGCATGCTGGCGGCAACCACAACCGGAACCGGGCCAAGCACTTCTGAGATGCGTTCCTCGTCCAGTGTCTCTTCCTGTATCAGCATGTCGGCAAGTGTGTCGAGTTCGGTAATGCGGTCGGCAAGCAATTGCTCCGCTGAGACCATTGCCGCCTGGACCATCTCGGATACTGCATCATCGGCCCGATCCAGTGTCTTCGGGCTCACATCCCGATCCTGGGTGAGTTCTCGCCCCAGGAAGACATTGTGCTCGCCGGACCCGAGGTACAGCGGGCCGATTTCCTCGCTCATACCCCAGATCCCGACCATGCGCCGGGCGAGTGAGGTTGCTTCCTTCAGGTCGTTCTGTGCGCCGGTGGTGATTTCACCGAAGACGATCTGCTCGGCAGCACGCCCACCCATCAGCATTGCCATTCGGGAGAGAAGATAGCCACGGCTGTAGTTGTAGCGATCTTCGTCCGGAGTCTGGATGGTGACGCCGAGTGCGCGTCCGCGTGGGACGATCGACACTTTGCGAAGCGGGTCTGCGCCAGGTGTGAAGTGGGCGACGATAGCGTGACCGGCCTCATGGTAGGCAACGACCCGGCGATCGTGCTCGTTCAGGAGCATGGCTCTGGTCGTTCCGAGGATGATCTTGTCCAGCGCCTGATCGAACTCCTGCTTGCCGACGATCTTGCGACTCTTGCGGGCAGCAGTGAGCGCGGCCTCGTTGACCAGATTGGCGATGTCTGCACCGGACATCCCGGGTGTGCCGGCGGCAATCTGCTCCAGGTTGAGGTTTTCGTCGATCGGGATGCCACGTGTGTGAATCTTGAGAATCTCGACACGACCAGCGCGATCAGGCAGGCCGATCGTGACCTGGCGATCAAAACGTCCCGGGCGCAGGAGCGCAGGATCGAGCACGTCTGGCCGGTTGGTAGCGGCAAGGACAATGACTTCCTGGCGGTCGTCGAAGCCGTCCATCTCAACCAGCAACTGGTTGAGCGTCTGTTCGCGCTCGTCGTTGGAGCCGCCAAGTCCGGCGAAACGTTGTCGCCCGACTGCGTCCATCTCGTCGACGAACACGATGGCCGGCGCCGCTGCCTTGGCACGGGTAAAGAGGTCTCGAACACGGGACGCGCCGACACCGACGAACATCTCGACGAACTCGGATGCACTCACACTGAAGAACGGAACACCTGCTTCGCCGGCAACGGCCTTGGCGAGCAGGGTTTTGCCGGTTCCTGGCGGTCCAACCAGCAGCACACCACGCGGCAGTTTTGCACCGAGCTCGTGATATTTCTGCGGATGCTTCAGGAAGTCCACAACTTCGGAAAGTTCCTGCTTGGCTTCTGCCTCACCGGCCATGTCGGCAAAGGTGATTTGTGGCCGTTCGGGGTCATACACTTTTGCCTTGGAGCGGCCAAATCCGAAAACGTTTTGCTGACCGCGAGACATATTGCGGGCGATGAAGATGATCACCGCCAGGAAAATCAGGAGTGGTATGAATCCGATCAGGATATCCGGGAAGATTGACCTGGACTCCTGGCGGACGCTGGTGACCACGCTGTTGTCAATCAACATATCCGTGATTGTTGGCTGGGCATCGAGCGGGATCGTTGTCCGGAAACGAGCTTCATTGCGGACGGCGTCGTCGGATACCCCTTCCGGCAGTGGGTCGCCTGGTTGCAGGAATTCGTTGCCGGTCCAGCGCAATTCTTCGGTCAGTTCACCTTCGAGGCGTTGGCCTTCGATGACAGCACGCTCGACCTGTCCATCGTTGACGAATACGACGAAGTCGGAGTAGAGAATCTCGGCGGGCTGGGCATCTTGCGGGCCGAAGAACTGATAGACGTACCAGCCGGCAAGGAACGCGAGCATGGTCCACAGTACCCAGGCGGGAATGCGTGAACGTTGAGGGGGCTGCGGTTCTCCCGGAGGAGTATTCCGCCCGGGAGGTTTCTGCTGCGGATTCATCTTGTTTCCGGGGTCTTGCATGAATGCGTTGCTCCTGTTCGTCGCCTGTTGCCGGAGTCGTACATTCCGGGAGATCATCCGGCACCAGGTCGCCACTTGCTATCAAGGATAAAGCACAACGCCCCTATC
The DNA here is from genome assembly GCA_964601285.1 of uncultured Thermomicrobiales bacterium. Classification (GTDB taxonomy): domain Bacteria; phylum Chloroflexota; class Chloroflexia; order Thermomicrobiales; family CFX8; genus CAYWXR01. Next base: position 6,189 of record CAZRNC010000043.1, read on the forward strand.
TCGCTGAAAGAGTGCATGGCAAGATTTGGAAGCGGCCGAAGTAGGGTCAACCGGAGATACTATGAACGACAGATATTGGACAATCCGGCCCGGGAGTCTCGACGACAAACCGCTGCTTGAACAGATTCTGGAAGTGACGGTGTTCTGGCAGCATAACTCACCGGTCGCGACGCTCGAATCGCTTGAGGTGTACCCAATCCTAGTGCGTTATGTCGAATCATGGGGGCGTGCCGGCGATGCCGCGATCGTGGCGATGGAGGGTGATCGTGCGGTCGGTGCTGCCTGGTACCGGCATTTTTCCGCAGATGCACCTGGATTCGGATTCGTTGCAGCCGATGTACCGGAACTGGCGATCGGCATCATCGACGGCCACCGTGGCGCAGGACTGGGCCAGACCATGCTGGATACGTTGCTGGAACGCGCCCGGCAAGATGGAGTTCGGGCGATCTCCCTGAGTGTGGAGATTGCCAACAACCGTGCGGTGAACCTCTACCGGCGGACCGGTTTTGAGGTTATTGAAGGTGATGAAGGCAACTACACTATGCTGCTGGATCTGAATCGAGAGCAACGATGAGCGACACACTGGCCGGCAGCATCCTGCCGTTTTTTCAGCTTGCTACCCGGTTAAAGGCAGTCCGCAGACAGGGATGGCTGGATCGTGGAGTGGATGATCCGGAATCGGTCGCTGACCATTCCTGGTCGGTGGCGCTGCTTGCCTGGTTACTTGCCGCCGGCCGTCCGGGGTTGGACCGCGAGCGGGTATTGTTGCTCGGTTTGGTCCACGATCTGCCGGAGGCTGTGGTTGGGGACGCTACCCCGTTCGATCACCTTCGGGACGATTCCGGCAACATTGCCCCTGAACACTTCAAGGATCCTCCCGAGTACCTCGCTGATACGCGCGTTGCCAAGCAGCAGCGGGAAGCTGCCGGAATTGGTGAGATGGTTGCGACGCTTCCGGACGATCTGGCAGCCGGCATCCGTTCCGCCTGGCGGGAATATGACCAGGGTCGGACCGCCGAAGCCCGGTTTGTCAAACAGATCGACAAGCTTGAAACGGTGTTCCAGGCGCTTGCGTACCGGAACGAACAATCCGATCTGACAATTGAGTCGTTCATCCATGGCGCAGACCGGGATATTGCTGATCCACTGGTTCGGGTGCTGTTTGATGCGCTCCTGGATGCGGACGAGACAGATTAGCTGTCTCCTGTTGTCGCCGGTTTGGCGGCAGCGTCTCCGTGCGGTTCTTCGCTTGACCCAAATTCGTAGGTGCGGACGCCGGGGATCAGTTTGCTTATGCCGATTGCCGCGATGATGACGGCCGTGCCACCAGCAACCATTGCCATTTGCGGCCCGATGAAGCTGGCGGTCATGCCGGCCTGAAACTCACCAAGCCGTGGGCCACCGGCCGAGAATGCCGAGTGGGTTGCTGCCACCCTCCCCCGGAGTTCGTCCGGAGTTGCCAGCAGGCGGACCGTGTGGCGCATCGTCATGCTTACGGCGTCGGAGAGTCCTGCTCCGGCCAGGAAGGCCATTGCGATCCAGATGTTAGGCGCCAGGCCAAACAGCGCAAGGCATGCACCGTAGCTGCAGACTGCGCCGACAATCACCGGACCCGGACGGCGCGGCTGCGCGACGATGCTCATTATCGAAGCTCCCAGGACAGCCCCGAAGGCCGGCGCCGAATAGAGCAAGCCGAGTCCGCGAGGGCCGATGTTGTGGACTGTTTCGGCAAAAACTGGCGCGAGTCCGATTGTCGAGCCGAGCAGTGTTGCCGAGAAGTCGATCAGCATGATGCCGTAAATGACTGGCGTGAGCTTGATGAAGTGCAACCCATCCCGGACCGCGGCAATTCCGGTAACCCGGTTCGCGGGGCGGCCGAACTTCGTTTTCATCACCAGCAGGGCGGTGATCGTTCCGAGGAAGGTAAATGAGTCGATCAGATAGGTGCCAGAAACGCCAACCAGATAGATCATGAATCCACCCAGCGCTGGACCGGCCATCATGCCGACATTGCTGGAGAGGATATTGAGTGACATTGCGGCGGTGAGCTTCTCACGAGGCACCAGCATCGGAAGAATCGCCTGCCGGGCCGGTTGGTCGAACGATGAAACGATGGCTGCAGTGCCGGCAACTACGTAGAGCATCACAATGTTGACGATATCCAACCAGGTGGCAATCGCCAGCGACAGGCTGAGAAAGATTAAGATCGACTGGGTGATGAGCATCACTTTCCGGCGATCGTTGGAGTCAACGATCATGCCGCTGTAGAGCGATGTTGAGATCAAGGCGAGCGCTCGAACCAGTCCCAGCACACCGAGCAGCGCAACCGAACCGGTGATCTGGAAGACCTGGTATGCGATGGCAACCGCATGCATCTGGGCACCGAGGACAGCGATGAAACTGCCAGCCCAGAGATAGCGGTAATCACGATACTTGAGGACCTCGATCGGGAGTTCGCGGCGTTTACGGGATCCGGAACTGCTCAACGGCTGACATGCTCTCTATCGGGTTGGTTGCCCGTACGGTCTGCGGTGGCGGCCCAGAGAATAGCACAGTGCCAATGAAGCCGGTGGTGATTATGCAGTTTCGTAGTCTTCCTCGGGGCGGCCGTATTCATAGTGCCGGATGGCTGGGAGGAAGCGGACGATCAGCAGGGTGGACAAGACAACGGCACTACCACCGGCAAACATTGCTGCCTGTGGGCCGATCAGGCTGGCGGTAACACCCGACTGAAACTCTCCCAGCCGCGGACCGCCGGCCGCAAGTGCTGAATGGGCACCGGCAATTCGACCGCGCAGGGCATCCGGTGTTGCCATGAAACGGATCGTGTGTCGCATGGTCGCACTGATGGTGTTGCAGAATCCTGCTCCTGCGAGAAAGACAAGCGCAAGAATGAAGGATGGCGCGACTCCGAACAGCGCGAGAAAGATGCCGTAGGCGCAGACTGACCAAACCACCAGCATACCGGGACGCCGTGGTTGAGCGATCACACCCATGATCACTGCGCCGAAGATGGCACCGACTGCCGGCGCTGAATAGAGCAGACCCAACCCCCGCGGGCCGACATTGTGAATGATTTCGGCAAAGACTGGCGCCAGCCCTGTGACCGAGGCAAGCAAGGTGGCCCAGAAATCAATGAGCATGACCCCGTAAATCACAGGAGACCTGCGCATGAAACCCAGTCCCTCCCGGAGTGCTCCAAGGCCGGAGGTTCGCCGTTCGGGCCGTGGGAACCGCGTGTGCATCGCCAGCACGGCCGTGACTGTGAAGAGAAATGCGAATGCATTTATCGCGTAGGTGCCGGCCAATCCGAATGAGTAGATCGCCAATCCTCCAAGCGCCGGCCCGGCCATCTGGCCGACGGCGTTCGAAAGCATGTTGAGCGACATTGCCTGAGCCAGCCGTTCACGTGGCACCAGCGATGGCAAAACGACCTGACGTGCTGGCTGGTCAAACGAGGCCACAATCGCCATGCTACCGGCAATCAGGAAGAGCAGGAGGACGTTGATCTGCCCGCTCCAGGTAAGCGCGGCAAGTATCAGCCCGAGGACGAAGTAGCTCGACTGGGTGGTCAGCAAGATCATCCGGCGGTCGCGTGAATCGACTACCATCCCGCCGACAATCGATGTGGAGATGACGGCAATTGCCCGGATCAGACCGAGGAGTCCGAGCATCGCGACCGAGTTGGTCATCTGGAACAAGTGGTAGGCAATGGCAACGGTGCTCATTTGGGTGCCGAGCACAGCCATGAAGGCTCCGCCCCAAAGGTAGCGATAGTCCCGGTATCTGAAAATGTCGATCGGCAGGTTGAATCTGGGTTGACGTGCGGGATCAGCCACTAGCCTCTGGCCCCCTGGTCGGTCAGCTGGTGAGCCGCTCGAGCAGGACCACGAGCACAAAACAAATCAACAGGAGTCCGACCATGAACAGTCCGGAAATCAGCCCGAGCATGGCAGCACGGCGGCGTGTGATCACAAGGCCACGCATCTCTTCGACCACCTCGTCGTCGCTGGCGGTGGCAAACGGATTGGTGACGCTGCCGGTAGCAGAACTGCTGTCGTCTTCGATCGTTTGTTCCTCGTCGCGTTCAGACATGCATCTCTCCTCCAGATAGTGGTTTGTGATTCGGTCAGGATACTCTAGAACGAGTCTGGCTCAAGGAGGTAGCGCCGGATTGCCCAGGCGACACCATCTTCCTCGATCGACGGGATGACAGCATCAGCACGTTCCTGGACAGTTCCTGGTGCGTTCCCCATCGCCAGGCCCAGACCGGCCCATTCGATCATCGGCAGGTCGTTGGCCTCGTCGCCGATTGCGATGACCGATGCTTGCGGGACGTTGAAATGCCGGGACAGCTGGACAATCGCTGAGCCTTTGTGGATGCCATGCGGGGTAACTTCGCCAAAATGGTGATGAGTGCGGAATACCGACGCCCGTTTGCCCAGGCGTTTTGCCAGTTGGGTGATGACACGTTCAAGTTCGCCCGGCTCGGCAGAGAAGAGCAACTTGATCGGCGGATGCTCCCGGACAAATTGGACGAGATCCGGAGTTTGCCGGACACCGTCTTCTCCGGGGTGGTAGCTGAGATAGAGATTGAGTTCGGCGCTAGGACGATCCACCCAGGTGTACGGTCCATGAAACGCCAGGGCTGGCACGTCGATACTGTTCAACGCTGTAACGGCATCAGCTGCGGTGTTTCCTGCCAGATGGGCCTCATGAATGACGTTACCGGAGACAGGGTCAGTGACGACGGCACCCTGAAATGTTGCGATTGGCCAGGAGATGCCGAGAGTAGGCAGAAAGCGGACTGCTGAACTGTAGACCCTGCCGGTGGCAATGGTGGTGATGACGCCGCGCTCAGTTGCCTCCCTGATTGCGTCGACGACAACAGGAGAGATCCGCAGATCACCTGTCATCACGGTTCCGTCCAGATCGAGCACCAGGAGCCTGTATCGCATTGAGCCTCTTGCGCTGTACGGCGAAATGTGCCGGGGAAGATCGTACATGGGCGAGTTCCCGGGAGTACAACCTACCGGGCGGTAGCCCAATCTGCCGGATGGCTGGAATAGATCAGGTCGGCCGTGCGTCGTTCGATCTCGACAGGGTTGACTGGTGCGCGGGCAACCCCGCTTTCGGTTGCTGCACGGGCAACTGCTGCGGCGACTGCCGGAGGAACCCGAAGATCAAGGGCATCCGGGATGATGTAGTCAGGTTTCAACTCAGCTTCCGAGACCAGTCCGGCGATCGCATGAGCGGCCGCAACCTTCATCTCGTCGTTGATGTCCCAGGCTCTTGCGTCCAGTGCGCCACGGAAGACGCCGGGAAATGCCAGCGAGTTGTTTACCTGGTTCGGGAAGTCCGAGCGTCCGGTTGCAACGACCAGTGCACCCGCTTGCCGTGCGAGTTCGGGGCGAATCTCCGGGTTGGGGTTTGCCAGTGCCAGGATGATTGGTTGCGGGTTCATCACCTGGAGATCGCTCGCTGAGAGAATATCTGCAGTCGAAAGACCGATGAAGACGTCGCTACCGCGCAGAACTTCCTGAAGATCCCCGGAGATGTGTTCCTGATTGGTGATCTCGGCGATCTCTTCCTTGGCGCTGTTCATACCCTCTTCACGGCCGGTGTAAATCGCTCCGCAACGGTCACAGACGATTACGTCGCCAATGCCGGCTCCGACAAGGAGCTTGGCAACGGCGATGCCGGCAGCGCCAGCACCGTTGATGATGACCTGGGCCGACTCGACCGGGGTTCCACGCAGTTTCAATGCGTTCAGCACCGCAGCAAGGACGACTATTGCTGTGCCGTGCTGATCGTCGTGGAATACCGGCAGGTCGATCATCTGCTTCAGCCTTGCTTCAACTTCGAAGCAGCGTGGTGCGGAAATGTCTTCGAGGTTGATGCCACCAAATGCCGGTGAGATGTTGGCGATGAGCTGGGCGATCCGTTCCGGGTCGCGTTCGGAAATGCAGATCGGGAATGCTTCAACGCCGGCAAGGGTCTGGAAGAGGACTGCCTTACCCTCCATCACTGGCAGGGCAGCTTCCGCGCCGATATCGCCGAGGCCGAGGACGGCTGAGCCGTCGGTGACGATGGCAACCAGATTGTCCTTGACTGTCAGATCGTAGACCGCCATCGGGTCATTCCGGATTTCGACAGCTGGTGCAAGTGCGGCGGGCGGGACATAGAGCACGTTGAGAATGTGCTGGTCCTTGATCGGAATCTTCGAACGGATCTCTAATACACCGCCGTGGCGATGTCTGAGACCGAGTGACTCTTCCCGCAGATTGCCGCCGGAGTGTGGCAGGTGTCCGTTGACGTATTGATCCTTGCCGGGCCGTGGCGGCATGACACCTTCGTAGACATAGCGCCGGGTTCGTTCAGCAACCAGATCCGGTGTGACATCGTTGGTAGCTTCGCCGGATTCGATTGCTGCCTGGACGACAGCTGCGGCAATGGCCGATGCGACCCGGAAATCGAAAATGCGAGGAATGATGTTGTCCGGGTGCAGTTCGCTTTCCGGCACCAGGGCAGCCAGCGCCTCGGCGGCGTAGAGCAGCGTCCGTAGCCGGATGTTCCGGCCACCGGAATCGAGCAATCCACGGAAAATGCC